>CAIYOL010000131.1 GCA_903927855.1 uncultured Planctomycetota bacterium | reverse complement strand
CGGCGCGGTGGTCTTCGAAGGCATGGATATCACAAAGTTGCCGATGTATAAACGTGCCCGGCTCGGCATCGGCTATCTTTCACAAGAGCCAAGCATCTTTCAGCGTCTCAGCGTCCGTGACAACCTCTATGCAATTCTGGAAACTATGTCCATCACCAGGGCCGAGCGTGACCGCAAAGCCGATATGCTCATTGAGCGGTTTGCGCTAACCGAGGTTGCTCAAAGTCAGGGCAGATTCTTATCAGGCGGCGAGCGCAGAAAACTCGAAATAGCCCGTGCTATGGTAACAGACCCTTCACTGATTCTTCTGGATGAGCCGTTCAGCGGCGTTGACCCTATTGCCGTTGGGGAGCTGCAGCACGAAATCCGTCGGCTCGTTGCTTCCGGAGTAAGCCTGCTTATTACCGACCATAATGTTGAGAGGACGCTCGAAGTAGTCGACAAGGCATACATAGTCGACCATGGCAAGGTAATCGGGGCCGGAACGCCAGCCGAAATCGTCCGAAATGAAATCGTCAAAAAACACTACCTGGGCAATATATTCGAAGGCGATGAGTTCGACGACAAGAACCGTGAAGTGTAAACAGCAAGTTCTGAATGGCGAATCGAGGCACCAGCCGTTAAATACGAGGGACGAGAAATGATAGATGTCGAGAAATGCCGGATAACTCATTACCCGGCTGAGGTTTTGGCCGGGCGTGCCAAGCCGGTTGAAAAAATCGACGATAATATCCGTCAGCTTGTTCAAAAGATGACAGATATTATGCTGGAAAATAAAGGCGTTGGGCTGGCGGCGCCGCAGGCCGGGGTGCCGTTGCGGATGTTTATCATATCACTGGCCGGAAAAAGAGAAAACGTTAAAGTCTATATAAACCCGGCCATAGTCCCAGCCGGAGAGTTCGACACAATAGAAGAAGGGTGCTTGTCGGTGCCGGGCGTCCATACAAAGATTCGCAGATACAAAAAATGCACCGTTACCGCCACCGACCTGGATGGCAATAAATTTACTGAGGAGGCTGAAGGTCTTTATGCGAGGGCTTTACAGCACGAGTTTGACCACATTGAGGGAACAACCATAGTAAATCGGATGAGCCAGGTTGCTAAAATAGCGCACCGAAGACAGCTTAAAAAACTCGAAGAGCAAAAATGAATATAGTATATCTCGGCGGCGGCGAATTCGGTCTTAAATGTCTGAATGCTCTGGTGCAATCAAGCCACAGTCTGAATTTCATTGTCACGCAGCCGCCTCGACAGGCCGGAAGAGGCAGGAAACCAACACCTACGGCGGTAGCCGACTGGGCAAAGACCCATTCGGTGCCTTTTGTGGAAGCGGAAAACGTAAACACCCCGCAAATGTTCCAAACAATAGCCGGCTATAAGCCGGACTTGATTGTGGTAGCCGCGTTCGGCCAGAAAATCGGCAACGAGCTGATAAAACTGCCGCCTAAAGGCACTATAAATGTTCACGCCTCTTTGCTTCCGAAATATCGCGGAGCAGCGCCGATAAACTGGGCGATAATCCGCGGCGAAACCGAAACAGGTATCTGCATAATCACCGTTGCCGAAAAGATGGACGCGGGAGAAATCCTCGGTCGTGTCACAACAAAGATAGAACCTGATGAGACAGCCGGCCAATTGCATGACAAATTGGCTTGTATGGCTGCGCCATTATTGCTGGAAACGCTCGACAAAATAGCAAATGGCACCGCAGTTTACGAAAAACAAGACCACTCAAAGGCAACACTTGCACCAAAATTGAAAAAGCCGGACGGCTTTCTGGATTTTGCCGAGCCGGCCGAGGTTCTTCAAAGGAAAATACGCGGCCTTTGGCCATGGCCCTGCGCATCGGCGATTTATGTCTCTCAAAAAACCGGAAAATCCCTGCGGGTAACCATAGCAATGGCGCAAGCAGTCAAAACCTCAAGCCCCGCTCACCTGCAGTCGGGAACGCTCGATGAAAAGCTGAACGTCATCTGCGGCGAAGGTGCCTTGAGGATTGTAAGAATCAAGCCGGACGGCTCCGGCCTTATGGATTTCAAAGATTTTGTTAACGGCCGACAAACACGCCCCGGCGATAGGTTTATTAAACCGGATAGTTGTTAGTTATTGATTGTTAAAATCCCAAGTGCCGTTAATCGTTACCTTCCCCTGATAAAGCGCAGAAGTTCGATAATAAGGAGAACAAACCAGCCGATTTGCAGAATAAAGAACAGGACAATCTGCACCCATTCGGCACGATGCTTAGCGGAGACCGTGAAGTTTTCAACAACCAGCGAATAAGTATCCTCCAGCGATTCAAGTTTGCCGCGAATGGTTTTTCTCCAGTCGTCGATTTTGAATTTTGCCGCGACTAATTCGTAAAACCGGGCAGAGTACCAGTCGCCAATAAGTTTTATATCGCGCTCCAGCCGCTGCAGCTCCGAAATGGAAACCATTCGTATCTCTATGGTCTCTTTGAGTTTTTGCGACAGGTCTGCACTGCGGAGGGGCGCCTTGCCTGCGGGGATATTGTGTACCAGCTCAACCATCCTGGATAGTCTGCTGTCAAGCTGGTGGTCGAGAATCCGGCATCGCAGAAGCTGCAGGTTTGCAAGCGTCAGCAGCTCCAAATCTTCTTCGATATCGCCGTTGTAGTCGAAAAGAAACGCGCCGTCCCAGTCGATTATCGACAAATCATTATCGCTGTATTTTATCCTGCTGCCTAAGGTATATTGCACTTCCTGCGGGTCAAGCGCCAGCAGCTCTTCCGATTTCAAAAGCGAGGCAATGATGTTACTATGCCGCATAAATTGTTCAGGCTCTCCCTGATAATTGGTGACGGCAAAGACCGAGTACGTCTCGCTGAACAGGCTGTCGCCGCCGTACTCTTTCAGAATGCGGTATGAATGCTCATAAGATTGCCTTTCCAGAGAGAAGACAGCCTTATGGAATATATCTTCTACTTCTATCGTCGTCTGGATTAAAAGCACGTCAGGCTGGTAACCCCGCAGGTGGAATGTCACGTTTTTCCCGCCGATGGTGAAATTTTCCTGCCCTACGATTACCTGTCTGGGTACGGCAGTCTTATAATACACGGGAGAGCTCTTAATAATCGCCGGATTAAATGCTTCCCCGGCCAGTTCCCGTGAAACCCTTCCCAATACTAACGTAATAAGTTGTTGCTTAATTTCCGACATAAATAGAATTATAACAGGCCTGTCGAAAAAAGGAAATTTAGAATTTGAAATTTGGAACGGGGCTAATTTGTACGTTCTGTTATGATATACTATCGAAGACAAGGATTAATAAAATGGCAGACCGAAAAATAAAAGCCGCGAGGAATATAGCAGTTACAGTCCTGAATCAGTTTGATTCAACCGGTAATTACGTCGGGCCGATACTGGACAGATTATTGGCCCAGGCCGAGGAAAAACAGCAGGCGACCGATATTGTCTTCGGTTGTGTGAGAAACCGCAAGGCAATCGACATGGTGGTTACCAAATTAGCGGATTGTCCTATTGAGCGGATACTGGCTGAGGTGCTGAATGTTATTCGCGTCGGTGCTTATGAGCTTATTTATTCACCGGCGACCGCAGAGTACGCAATCGTCAACGAAGCGGTCGAAAATGCCAAAGGCGTAGCGGGTAAAAAGCAGACCGCCTTTGTTAATGCGGTTCTGCGCCAAATCGCAAGGCATATACAAAATCGCCAAATCCCCCTTTCCCAAGCCAACACGCAAAGGACCTTACCGCAAACGTCCTCGACCGGCTGTGAGTTTGACACTGATATTTTGCCAAACCCAAAAGATTCGCCCGCAGACTTTCTCAGCACCGCTTTCTCACTGCCAAAATGGCTGATAAGCAGTTGGCTTGACGAGTATGGTGCAGAATTTACTCGGCAAATCTGCTTTGCAAGCAATCGGAGGCCCAGTATTTACATCAGGCCAAATACCCTGAAAACAACAGTCCAGGGGTTAGCTGATTCTCTTTGCAGAGGCGGTATCGACCTTGAAATAATTTGTGATGAGGAAATGATAAAGGTCAAAAGCCCGCGAGCGGTAACAGAGCTGCCCGGCTTTGCAGAGGGCTTATTCAGCATTCAGGACGTCGGTGCTGTCCAGCCGTTGCGGCTTCTTCAGCCGAAGCCACAATGGACAATCCTCGACCTCTGCGCCGCCCCAGGCACAAAGACAACGCAATTAGCCGAGCTGACTGCTGATAAAGCAAAGATTATCGCAACTGACATCGACGGCGAGCGGCTGAAAAAGGTCAGGGAGAATGTCGCCCGCCTCGGAATAAAAAGCGTAACCGTCATTGAATACGAAAAGCTTTTTGAAAATTCTAAATTTTCTCAGTTCGACGCGGTCCTGCTGGATGTGCCGTGCTCAAATACCGGCGTATTGGCGAAACGCATTGAAGCACGCTATAGAATAAAGCCAAAGGCGGTAAAAGAGCTTGCTGAAATACAAGGCGGGCTGCTGAAGACCGCAGCATCGATGATAAAGCCGCAGGGAAAAATCTGCTACAGCACCTGCAGTATCCAAATGCGAGAAAACAGTGAACTTATAAGAGAGTTTTTGCAGAAAAATCCTGAGTTTGAACTCGAATTAGAAAGACTGACCCTGCCGGCAGCTCAGGGTTTTGACCACGATGGTGGCTACGCGGCAATCATCGCAGGAAAGTAAAGTTTCTCCGACAAACTCAATCCACAGCTTTTCCACAAAATCAACTTACGATGTGCAAAACTTGTTAAAAGGCAAATTTTTTTTGTGCGCAACATCAATGCGGGTAACAACCTCTATTAAGTGCAAAAGAAATTCACAAAAATGGTATTGATTTGTTCTTGCGACGGCCAATAATAACGGCTGATGGATGTTTGGTTACAGCTTCTAAAGAGCAAGACGCTCTTGATGAGGAGAGTATTATGCAGAGCACAATCATGGATGAGACCAGTGCTGTCAGCGAGGCCCTTGCCGAGAAGGTGGGGCCGCAGAAGTTTAGCATCTGGTTTAAGAATTCGACGAAATTGACCCTGACTGACAGGTATTTAAAAATAGGCGTCCCGAACCTTTTCATAGCAAGCTGGATTGAAAATCATTTTTCAAATGAAATCAGCCAGGCGGTTCGGGCGGTTACCGGGGCCGAGCGGGAGATTACCTTTACCATCGACCCTGAGCTTTCCGGCCACCAGAGGCGGACACAACTGGATTCGCAGGCACAACTGGTGGAGAAGACTCAGAATCGAACCCGCAGCAGGAGGGGTGGAACACGGCCGTCTTCCGGGCTCCGGCTGAAATTGACTCTGGATACGTTCGTTGTCGGCTCATCGAACGAACTGGCCTACAACGCCGTAAAAGCTGTCATCAGAGAGCAGCAAAGTCCTTTCAATCCGCTGTTTATTCACGGAGGATACGGGGTCGGGAAAACCCATCTGCTGCAAGGGATATGCAATGCCGTGGGCATAGACCGCCCCCAAACTAATTGGCTGTATCTTTCAGCGGAAGACTTTGCCAATCAGTTTGTGCTGGCCTTGAAGACAAAAAGACTGGAAGCTTTTAGGTGCCGGATGCGACAAACGGATTTGTTGGCTATCGACGACATTCACTTCTTGGCCAGCAAGCCTTCAACGCAGGAGGAATTCCTGCATACCTTTAATACAATCGATTTGGCTGGAAAACAGGTCATCCTCGCTTCTGATGCGCATCCCAAGATGATAGGGCAGCTCTCCGAAAAACTGGTCAGCCGTTTCGTTTCGGGGATGGTCGTAAAAATTGATACGCCGGATTTCAAGACGCGGTGCCAAATCTGCAAACAATACACCGAAACTATGCGAAAGCACGTTCCTGAAAGTGTAATAGAATATATCGCCGAGAATCTGAAGACCAATGTGCGTGAGCTCGAAGGCGCTCTGCTGAAATTAATCGCCTTTGCCTCACTGCAAAATCAAAAAGTCAACCTGTATATAGCCAAAGAGGTCCTCGCTGAGCACCTCGAAAGATGTGACCCGATTGTCCACATATCAGATATTGAATCGGCCGTTGCAACCTATTTCGGAATTACGCCGGCCAATATACACTCCTCCAAGAAAGACAGGACCATAACACTGGCCAGACATTTCAGCATGTATTTAGCCAGAAAGCATACCAAGATGTCGTCTTCAGAGATAGGCAGGTGTATGGGCAATAAAAATCACGCCACTGTGCTTTTGGCCTGCAAAAACGTCGAGGAGCAAATCCAGCGAAATGTGGAATTACGCTGGAATAGTCCCGCCGGAAACAAAATCTCAAAAGCCAGAACTGTGCTTGCACGCCTTGAAGAGAGCATCTCCGGCTGACCCGCTGTTCGAAAACTATAAAAATCAGCGACAGCGCCGGTATCCCCCACGGCGCTGCCGCGTCGGTACGTCAGAGAGAGGAGAGAAAACCCATTATCTTCTTCTATTTATATTTACGACATTGCCGCGGGAGGGTTCCATGAATTCACGAAAAATCGATGTGTTTGAGGGCAAAAAACCATAAAGACTGGCGGCAGCTTCGATTCCCTCGAAACTGCCGCTAAATATCTTTTTAGGAGGAGAAAAATGATTTCTTTTATTTATTATTACTTACGCCGCTGTCAAAGACCGGTTCGGTAAATTCCCGGAAAATCGCAAGAAATTTTCAAAAATTTTCCGTATAGATTAGTCTCTCCGGGGGATATTAAAAGTAGAATCTTCCTACAATTAATGGCCTTTCTGTGCAAAAAAGAATTGCTGCCTAAGGGAAAACAGGTAATATAAAAAGCGGTATAAAATTTCTGTTTGAAGCCATACGAGAAGCCTGCTTAGAAAGACCGGAGATTAAGAAATCTTATGAGCAAGGTGCTCAAGTCGTTCTTAAAGAGTAAATATAGAGACAATCAATGTTGGGTTGGAAGCGAGATATAGCTTTTCTGGTGGTGCTGCAACTTGTGTTGGGTCTGGCCTATCTGGGGACGGTCCCGCGCATTCATGTAGACGAGGTGTGGGACTCCTCACTTGGTTATAACTTAGCAAATGCCGGGTCACTTAAACATCCGTTTGTAGAAGGTTTTGGCGGCATGGATATTCATTTTGTGCAGAATCGAGTGGTTCTGCCGCTGGTTTGTGCCGCAATTTTCAAGGTGGCCGGCTATAGTATCACAGCCAGTCGCGTTGGCTCGGTACTGTTCGGCGTATTGGCCGTTGTCAGTCTATACGCTGTGATGCGTCGTTGGTTTGGTGAGAAGCAGGGATTCTTCATGGGATTGGCAACTGTTATTAGTCCCTGGTTTTTCGAGGCCAGCCGACGTGCCAGGCCGGAGATTTGTTACACAGCATTGGCGTTGGTGTTCTTATGGTTAATGGTGGCTTATTTTGATTCAGGCTCAAGGCGAAGCGCCTTCTTTGCAGGCGTGATAGCAGGTTTATCTGCACTGACGCATCCCAGTGGTTTAATCATAATTTTTTCAATTAGTTTGGCTGTAATTATTTGGTGCCGGACCAAACCGATAGTCCGATTAACTCAATGGGGGTGTGTCGGATTTTTGTTAGTGATTCTGCCATATGTCATCTACGTTTTCTGGGCTATACGGGACCCACAGGTTAGTTTCGCTGAACAAATGCAGGTTGGTATGTTGCATAAGTTGCTTCTGCGCGGGGAAATCAATCGCTGGAAAAGTTTCCTGCGATGGCCTGATGGGGTTCCGCTTACAATTATTATATTAGCTTCATGGATTCTGGCGTGGCATCGGTCAACTGTTGCTGACAAAACTATTGCTACCATCATTGCCTTATTCTCGCTGATTCTACCTTTTGCTACTGTCAGCCCTACGGCGCGATACCTTGCAGCGATTACTCCTTTCTTCTGCGCTCTGGTGGTCCGCCTTGTCTGGCGAGTTATGACAGACAAAGGTATAGTTCGACAAAATTGGCATAAATTCCGTTTCGCAATCAGCGCGTGCACAGTGTTTATCTATTTATCAACATGTCTTACGTTCATTGGTCTGATGTTTTATTGTCTGCGAGGAGCTGATTTTACGAAGGTAGTAAATCGCGTAGCATCAGTGGTTGGTCCTGACAGTCGCGTTTACGGTAACCCGCTTTTCTGGGTTGGGCACGACCAGTATAAGTATGGTCCTTATCTAATAAACTATGAAGAATTTCTTCTAAAAGATGCTATTAAGATTATTCGCAAACATCATTTTGATTATGCAGTAAGAACCGTCTGGTTTGGTGCTGGGGCGCCATCTGCAGGAATTGCTCAACCACCCCGCTCAATGCCTAACTTTAGAGATGATTGCCTTGATGACTGGGTGTGCCGTAAATTTGGCACCAAAATAGGCGAGTTTTACGACCCTTATTACGGCCCTATTGAGATATATAAGCTTCGCTGGGACGATTATTCTGAAATCCGAATGGGAAAATGATGCCGCAAAGTTCATTGGGCGGGTAGGGTGACCGCAACCTGTCGCTTCCTGTAGTTTTGGCCGAAATGTTCCGGATACTGGTATTTTACCAGATACAATACCGTCAGCGCCAGAATCGTATCGTGCTGGTTGCCTGAGGGAAGGGAAAAACCAAACACTGACCTTCTACCCCCAACGCAGCAGGACCGCCTGTTGTTCCAGCCGCCGTCTGGCAACTGATTGAAAACTATCCTTTCAACCCATCGCCTGCGGATTTTCTCTGGGAAACCAGCCCTTAAAATAAATCCAACCTGGCCTATATCTACCTTGATTACATCAAAAAAAAGTTCATTGCTTACCCGATCGCAGAGATGCTCGATAAGCTTGTCCAACTGTTCGGTAGAGCCTTTGGTCTGTCTCAGGGTCGTCAGAGCATAGAGCTGATGCGAAAGTTTACGTCCGCTCCAGCGCTCGGGCTCAAACAACTGCATCTCTTCAGGGGTAATCTTCGCTTTTTCCGGTGCTATTGCATACAAAGTCCACTTGTTATCTATATTCTCATTTTCAATCGCTCGATTCAATTCCTGCTCATTCACCGGCCAGTTCGGGTCTACCAAACGCTTCCAACACTCGGGCTGGCCCCTCGCAGCCAAAAAACTTTTGACTATCTCTTCGAATACCTGATTGTGTTTTATCTCGTTACATTCTCGAAGCGCTTTCAAAAGCCCGATATTTCTCTTCTTTAAAATGTCCTCTCTGTTGCTGCCAACCCACTTCTCTGCCGATTTTATCGCCGCATCTACCTGCGAGGCAAATGCCTCGTCACCAGCCAAAGATACGTTATTATTAACCAGCATCAAAGCGCCGCACAAAACTATGAGAATTATTGAAACAAGAATTATGACAGAAGCCCTATGAAGAGCCGGACGCTTCTTTGCCGCCTCATTGCCTTTATCAGGTGATTCGTGTTCTTTTGCCATTCAGCTACTTCTGCCTCTTGCCCTTTTCCTCGGTCGGGCTGAAACATATAAACGAAATAAGAATTAAAAGAGCGCCAGCTGAAAAAAGAGTTATTCGCCTGGATGGTTCGCTGCACCGGATAATCCACTCCGGCACTTCTGCGCCGGATGGTTGCTGCTCCGAATCTTTCGCCAAAACTTTGCGGGCGGCATCTAATTGCTCGGCCGTTACCTTGGGATAAACGGTATTCGGTTCGTTGGGTTCCGTCCCGAGGGTAGCGGGCGCAATGCGTTCGAGAAGAGCAGGGTCTTCCTTCAATTGTTTCAGCAGCGCATCGTAGTCGGCATTGAGGGATTCCAGCTTTTTTAAGGTTTCTTCCTCTGACCTTAGAAGCTGCTTGTTTCGATAGTACCGGAGCAAATCATCATAGAGAGTAGCCGTCGTCAGTGCCGCTGTACCGATGCCGAAAAAAACAACAAACAAAAGCGTCCGCAGGATATTTTGCTTCTGCATAGCATTTAACCGCACAAGGAATAGAGTCGCTCACGCTCCTGGTTACTCAAACATAAAACCGCCGTATCGTGCCGCTTCGCCGAGGTCCTCGTGAATCCTCAGAAGCTGGTTGTACTTACAGATTCTGTCCGTCCTGCATGCTGAGCCGGTCTTAATTTGTCCGACGCCGGCGGCGACAGCCAAATCGGCAATTGTGGTATCTTCGGTTTCGCCGCTGCGGTGACTTATAACCGCCGTCCAGCCGGCCCTACGGGCCATATTGATTGCCTCGAACGTTTCTGTCAGTGTTCCTATCTGGTTGAGCTTTATCAATATCGAATTAGCGCTGCCGAGCTTTATCCCTTTGGCAAGACGCTCGGTATTGGTTACGAACAAATCATCACCGACAATCTGAATTTTATCGCCCAACGTCTCAGTCAATTTCGTCCAGCCTGACCAGTCATCCTCAGCAAGGCCGTCTTCGAGACTTACGATTGGGTATTTGTTTGTCCATTTGGCCCAGTGCTTAATCAGTTCCTCGGACGAGATTTTTTTATTCGGTGCAGATTTGAAGAATTTATATTTCTTCGCCTTCTCGTCCCATAGTTCATTTGCCGCAGGGTCAAGGGCGATGGCAATTTGTTCGCCGGCCTTATAACCCGCCTTCTTTATAGCGTCGAGAATTACCTCAATCGCCTCATCGTTCGATTTCAGTGACGGTGCAAACCCGCCTTCATCGCCGACAGAGGTGTTATATCCCTTTTCCTTAAGCACTTTCTTGAGGGTGTGAAAAACTTCCGTGCCCATTCGCAGCGCCTCCGGGAAATTCTCCGCTCCCACGGGCATAACCATAAATTCCTGGAAATCGACGTTATTGTCTGCGTGTTTTCCGCCGTTGAGAATGTTCATCATCGGAATAGGGAGGATATTGGCATTGCATCCGCCGAGATACCGATAGAACGGCAGGCCGACCGAATTAGCGGCCGCTTTTGCAGCTGCAAGTGATACGCCGAGTATTGCATTTGCCCCGAATTTGCCTTTATTTTTTGTGCCGTCCATCTCTATCATCAAATTGTCTATTTCTTCCTGGGCAAGTGCATCCATTCCGATAACTTCCGGCGCAATTTTTTCGTTGACGTTCTTCACCGCGCCGAGGGTGCCTTTTCCCGTATATCTTTTCGATTTGACGTCGCGAAGCTCGACCGCCTCATGAGCGCCTGTGCTTGCTCCCGATGGTACCGCAGCCCGTCCGAAGGAGCTGTCTTCCAGCAATACATCAACTTCGACAGTCGGGTTGCCCCGGCTGTCGAGTATTTCCCTTGCCTTTACATCAATAATCGTTGTAAGCATCTCAAGTCCTTTCATTAATCTCGTTCAGACTTCATTTACTTGTTACTTCTGACGAAGCTTACCCGTTTTTACCCCTCACGTCAATATGCTGCTTGTTTTTAGTAGTTCCAATATGCCGTTTTACTCAGATTTGGCGGACTTGACGATTTAGACAGGACTATTATAATTCTACTTTATTCAGTACTTATGGCCTATCTATTAAGGGTTTTATTTTGTATCGAGAGACGACAGAAACATTTTCAGAGCATCACAGAGAATCTCATATCCAGCTGACGCGAATCCAGAAGCTCATCGGTGAAAGGATGCTGCAATCGAAGCAGAGCAAGCCCTGTTTTTACATAGAGATAAAAGCAGATGTAACCGAACTGATGGGGCTTCGGCCGAAACTGCGGAAAACACTGGGCGTCAAAATAACGACAGATGCTTTTTATGTTCGTGCACTTGCGCTGGCGGCGAGGCAATATCCGCTTATGCTTGGCAGGATTGACGGCGACGGCATCAAAATACCCGATTCAATCAATGTCGGTTTTGCCGTTAATGCTCCGCAGGGCCTTGTTGTGCCGGTGATAAAAGATGCGGACAAGAAAACGTTGGCTGAGATTGCCGAGCTTGAGCAGACGCTTACTGAAAAGGGGCGAGACAATAAGCTGACACTCGATGAGATGGAAGGTGAGACAATAGCGTTGAGCAATCTCGGCGCATACGGCATTGATTCTTTTTTGGCAATCGTACCGCCGCCGACAAGCACTGTTTTAGCGGTAGGCAATGCGAACAGAGAAGTTGTTCCCATAGACGGCAAACCGGTAGAGCGAAAAATAGTGAGTCTGTCGCTGGCGGCTGACCGCAGAGTCATAGACGAGGTCTATGCGGCGAAGTTTCTGAACACAATCTGTGAGCAACTGCAAAACCCGCAGGAGCTGGTTTGACAGAGAGGCTATTTGGGTTCGGTTGCGGGGTTAGAAGCTGTTGTTTGTGAGACTTCGACGGACGGTTGAGTATTCGGCGTAGCCATCTCAACAATCTTTATAGGGTTAGGGGTGGTCGACGGCTGTATTTGGTTATGGATTAGTTCAGCGACTTTTTTGTAATCCTCTGCGCCGTGGCAGGCGGGTTCGTATTCGAAGATTGTTTTGCCGTAGCTGGGGGCTTCGGCGAGCTTAATGTTTCTGCGGATAAAACAGGGCAGGACCTGAGCATCTGCCCATGCACAATTGGTCGTGCGAGCGTCGGCTAAGAATTGTTCTATATCGGCCCTGACCTCATTCGGAAGAGAGGCGCGGCTTTCGAACATACACAGCAGAATCCATTTAACTTTAAGGTTAGGATTTATCCTTTTGTTGACAAGCTCAACGGTTTGCAGTAGTTTTCCAAATCCCTGCAGGGCAAGGAAATGCGGCTGGAGAGGGATTAAGACTTCTTCCGCGGCAGCGAGGGCATTTAGGGTCAGCAGCCCCAGCGAGGGGGGGCAATCGATAAAAGCATAATCGAAGCTGTCTCTAACTGACCGAAGTGCTTCCCTGAGGATGGTTTCCCTTCCGACGACGCTTACAAGCTCGCTTTCGGCGCCGACGAGATTGATATTTGCCGGCAGCAGCCAAAGATTCGGGCGCACGAGCAGGATTTCATCTTCAAATTTTGTCGATTGCGTGAGAAGTCTATAGGAGCCCGAGCTGATGTTTTCGGGTTCTGTGCCGAGATGTATTGTCAGATGCGCCTGCGGGTCGAGGTCAAGAACGGCCACCTTCAGCCCCATGGCGGCAAGAGCTGCGGCGGTATTTACCACCGTTGTGGTTTTTCCCACTCCCCCCTTCTGATTTAATACAGCGATTGTTTTCAATCCATTAACCTCAATCGTTTTCGATTTTCATTTTCTTCAAGACGGCGTCGAGCACGCCATTAACGAACGCCGAAGACTTATCGGTGCTGAATTTCTTGGCGAGCTCGATAGCCTCGTTTATCACGACTTTTGGCGGGATATCAGGGCAGAATTTCAACTGGTAAACCGCCAGTCGTAAAATGCTTTTGTCAACCGCTGAAAGCCGGGACATTTGCCATTTTATTGTTGAGGCAGCTACGAGCTCGTCGCAGAGGGCCAGATTTTCCCAGGTTCCTTTTGTCCATTCCGAGGCGAGTTTGTGTACTAAAGGGTCGGGGTCATTTTCCATGAAGAAATCAGCTAATTGCGGGAGCAAGTGTGAACCCTGTATGTCGAGCTGATATAGTCCTTGTATTGCCAGCTCTCTGGCCCTTGTTCTTTTGTCCACCTTCCGGCCTCTTGTCAGTTGATTGTTGGATATTTTTAAATTGTCAATGAACGACTCAAATCTGTTCGAGCACGTTCGCAGTTTCCATGGCTGTCAATGCTGCGTCTGTGCCTGCGTTACCCATTTTAGCTCCAGCCCTTTCGACGGCCTGTTCGAGGGTGTCACAGGTCAGGACGGCAAAAACTATCGGCACAGCTGAATCATAGCTTATTTGTCCAATACCTCGCGATACCATCTGGGAGATATAGTCGCAGTGGGATGTTTGGCCGCGTATGACCGCACCGAGGCAAAGGATCGCAGCGTATTTGCCGCTTTGCGCAAGCTTCTTTGCGGCTATGGTTATTTCACAGGCACCCGGTACCCAGACTACAGATATCTGTTCGTCAGCGGCACCATGTTGTTTGAGACAATCTATCGCACCTGCAAGCAGCTTAGCGGTTATAAATTCATTGAATCTGCTGACTACAAGAGCGTAATTGCCT
>CAIYOL010000130.1 GCA_903927855.1 uncultured Planctomycetota bacterium | reverse complement strand
AAGGAGGCTATCAGCACGGCGAAGCCGAACTGGAAGAGGAGCTTTTCCCAGGGTTTTAGACCGTCTCTGCTTCGGTGCTTGATATCAGCGGTGAGCTTGAGCCAATCGTCGATGCCGCCAAGAGCGCCGAACATTATCACCATAACGACCGCTTTTTGAACAAAGGGGTTGTTGAGCTTAGCCCAGAGGAGGGTTGTCAGCAAACTGGCAAGGATGATAATCAGGCCTCCCATTGTAGGGGTGTTGGCCTTTTCTTTGGTCAGCTCATTGAGAGCAGCATGATGAAATTCGGGGCGGTCGCCGATTTTTTTGCGCATCAGGAAACGAATGATGGAAGGGCCGAGCGAGAGTGCGATGAATAGACTGGTTAAAACGGCAGCCACGGAACGAAACATCACATCCTGATAGGCATAAAAGCCCAGTTTGTGAGTAAAGACATCGCGGAAATGCCACAACAAATGGTATATCATATTATATCTATCTCATATCTCGTATTTACGTATTTCGCTTAAGGCCCGGCAAAACGACATTACGAGAAAAGTTCTTTTAATTTTTCGACGGTCAATTCCAGTTTGTTGATTCTGGAGCCCTTAACCAATACTATATCGTAATCTTTTATGAATTTTATGAGATTATTGCAAGCTGAAAGGGCGTCTGTGAAAGATTTTGTCCGCAAGTCGTATTTTGCGGCGTCTTTCGCAGCCTGCGCTACGATTTTCGCGGAATCGCCAACAGTCAGCAGAAGCTGAACTTCGGCCCGGGCGACGTCGGCACCCAAGTCAGCGTGCAACTCCTGCGTTTGCTGCCCCAACTCAGCCATATCGCCACAGATAAAAACCGCTCGGCGTTTTTCTTTTAGGACAAGGCTGGCCAATATATCAATGGCATTTTTCATAGAGGCAGGGTTTGCATTATAACAATCATTTAATACCGTTAGTGTTCCGAATTGCAACAATTCAGCCCGCATAGGAACAGCCGATAAAGTCTTTACTGCCTGTGCAAAATCATCGATAGTTATGCCAAATTGGCTACAAACAGCCCAAGCAGCAAGTGCATTTTCGATATTGCCTGGGCCGGCCAGCGGCAAATAGACCTCCACTCCATTGATAAAGAATCGACTACCAGCCCCCTCTAAGGAGATATTTTGGGCGTGGAAGTCGGATGTATCTGATTTACTAAAAGTTGTAATTTTGGCAAAGTGTCCTGTGGGCCTGAGTTCGATAGCGGAGTTGAGTATCAAAACGCCATCAGGCAGAAGGCCCTGCGAGATGGACAATTTTTCCTTTGCGATAGCATCAACGCTGCCGAAGCCCTCCAGATGGGCGGGGTGAACATTGGTAACAACTGCGATGTTCGGCTGAGCAATAGCAGTGAGATAAGCGATTTCGCCAGGATGGTTCGTGCCCAGCTCAGTGATGACAATTTCGTGTTTCGGGTCGGCGCCGAGCAGAGTCAGCGGCAAGCCGATTTGATTATTAAAATTTTTCAGCGATTGATATACGCGGCAGCGCTGACTCAGGACGTGATAGGCGATTTGCCTGACAGTAGTTTTGCCGACCGAGCCGGTGATTGCGACGACCTTGAAATTCATTAATCGGCGATATTCGGCGGCAAAGTCGCCGAGGGCTTTTGTAGTGTCGGTCACTTTCAACAGGCAATTTCCGACGGACTCAATATCCCTGCTGACGACGGCGCAAACAGCACCTTTGGCGAAGGCATCATCAATATAGTTATGGCCGTCGAAATTATCGCCGGTGAGGGCAAAGAAACAATCGCCGGTCTTAATGGTGCGCGAATCGGTGCTTACACGTATGAAGGAACCGCGACTGGCGGCCCGCGGCTCACGGCCTGTATCATGCTGAGGTTGCGCTTTTATTATGCAGGCGAGGTCTTTGATTGAGAATTTTATCATTTTCTTTTTGCCAAGTATTCCTGAGCGATCGTTTTGTCGGAGAAGGGGGATTTTTGTTTGCCGATTATTTGATAGTCTTCGTGACCTTTGCCGGTGATGAGGACAATGTCAGCTTTGCCGGCGGTTTTTATAGCCAAGGCAATGGCTTCTTTCCTGTCGGGCTCAACAGTAATCTTCGGTGAACAGGGATTTTTGAAACCGACGACGATTTCGTTTATGATGTCCTGCGGTTTTTCGGTCCTAGGATTATCGCTGGTTACAATTACAAAGTCGGCTAATTGTTCAACGACCTTAGCCATGCGAGGGCGTTTGGTTCTGTCCCTGTCCCCACCACAGCCAAAAACGACCCTCAGATTGCCTTTGCACAGTGGTTTGAGTGTTGAGAGGACATTTTTCAAGGCGTCGTCGGTATGCGCATAATCAACCAGAACAGTAAAACCACCATTCCAACCAACTTTCTCCAATCGGCCCGGCACACCCTGTAGAGCTGAAAGGCCTCCTGCTATAGTCTCCAAATCAAATCCTGCAGCGAGGCATAGTCCTGCCGCTGCGAGGTGGTTGCTGACATTGTGCAGACCCAGCAGAGGAGTCTTAACGAGGAACGATTGGTCGGCATATTCCAGTGTGAAAATCGTTTCGTTTACGTTCATTGATTCTACGTGGGCAGTAATATCGGCTGACTCGTCGATGGCATACCATAGAATTTTTGCTTTGGTCTTTTCAGAAATTTGTTTTGCTTCGGGCGATTGCTTATTCAAGACCGCTATAGCCTTTGGTAAAAGAGCGGCAAAGAGTTTTGTCTTGGCTGCAAGATATTCCTCTTTGGTCTTGTGGTAATCGAGATGGTCGCCGGTAAGGTTAGTAAATGCAGCAGCCTTAAAATCGATAGCTGCCAAGCGGTTCTGGTCGAGGGCGTGGCTACTTGCTTCTATGACCATATATCTGGAGCCGGCCTTCAGCATCTGCGACTGCCTTTCGGCAATGGTCAGGCAATCAGGTGTCGTCAAGGGCGCTTCAAAGATTTCGGCCCCGGTATCATAAAGGATAGTGCCGATAAGGCCGCATTTTTGGCCAGCCGTTCGGATTACCGAGCGAACAAGAAAGGCGACGGTGGTCTTGCCGTTTGTTCCGGTAACGGCGAGGTTGGTCAATTGCGAAGCTGGGTTGCCTATACTCGCCTGCGCCAGAACCGCCGCTGCTTTGGCGGAATCATCAACAAGGATTGTTTCCAAACCTTTGTGATAGCAAGGCTTTTGGCAAACGATGTATCTGGCACCACTTGCAACGGCCTGGCCGATGAAGTCGTGTCCGTCGCATACTGCACCAACAACAGCCACAAAAATATCACCGGCTTTGACAAGACGCGAATCAATGCGAGTATCAGGCGCCTTATTTGAAGAAACGAGTTTTATCAGCTCATCAAAAGTCATACTGTTATGTAATAAGGGATTTACGATATTTTAGCCAACGGAGAAAAAATTGCGATGAAAATTTAAAGCTTTATGTTTATAATGGTCAGGAGCGTTTTTTGAAAATCGGAACGAAAGGGGTTGAATCATGAAATTTCGGTGTATTTTTGCCGTTTGCTTAGTGTTAGCAGCAGCCGGCGTGAGCAACGCCAAGTCGGAGGAAACCGAGTATTACGCCGTGTTTATGGACGGGAACAAAATAGGCCATGCAGTGCGAAGCCGTATCACGACCGAAGGGAAAGTGACCACCAGCCAAGAGACTAGCGTTCAGGTGAACCGAGCAGATGTTCCGACAAAGGTGGTTACGACAGAAACCAGCATAGAAACAACCGACGGCAAGCCATTAGGGTTTAAGGTTGTGCAGAATTCCGGTGATATGACGGCAAGCCTCTCGGGAACGGTGGATGAGCTTTGGATAGTGAATGTGACGGCTACATCGATGGGGCAAGAGCGAAAGAAGTCGTTTGGATGGCCGAGCGGTGCTGTGATGTCTGAGGGTTTGCGTTTGCTGCAGCTTGAGAAAGGTCTTAGTGAAGGTTTGAAATATAGCGCCAAGATATTCTATCCGGGCAGCATGCAGGCTGTCGAAACTGAAATGCAGATTGGGCCGAAACGAAATGTTGATTTGCTGGGACGTGTCGCGGCTTTGACGGAGGTTAAGACTATCATTAGGGTGCCGGGAGGCGGTGAGGTTGTGAGCACCAGTTATGTGGACGCAAACAGTGATACCAAAAAAAGCATTGCGCCAATGGCCGGGACGCAAATTGAGATGGTTGCCTGCACCAAGGAGTTTGCACTGGGAAAGGATGATGTGCTGGAATTAGTTGATAAGATGTTTTTAGCCAGCCCGGAGCCGTTAAATAATATTGAATCAGCTAAATCGGCCGCCTATTACCTTAAGCCGAACAGCCAAGCGACGAAACTGGTGATACCATCCAGTGACAATCAAAGCGTGGAACAACTCAAAGAAGGCGGAGTAATCGTGACCGTAAGGCCTGTAGCTGCACCGACAGGGGCGAAGTTTCCATACGAAGGCAAGGACAGTAATACATTAGAGGCAATGAAGCCCACAAGATTTGTGCAGAGCGACTACAATGATATAATTGAGCTTGCCAAACGTGCGGTGGGTGAGACCAAAGACGCAGCAGAGGCCGTCAAAAAGATTGAGTCATTTGTGTCTGGATACATCGAGAACAAAGGATTGTCGGTTGGTTACGCATCAGCAGCAGAGGTTGCGGCCAGCAAAACCGGCGACTGCACCGAGTTTGCCGTGCTGACGGCTGCAATGTGCCGCGCGGTTGGGATACCGGCGAGGATTGTTACGGGGCTCGTTTACACAAAGACCTTTGGCAATAAAGAAAATGTTTTCGGCGGTCATGCGTGGGTGGAGGCATATGTAGGTGACAAATGGATTGGGCTTGATGCAACGAGGGCGCCGAAAGGTTTCGATGCGGGTCATATCGCATTAGCTATAGGCAATGGTGAGCCGACAGACTTTCTCAATTTGGCAGCCACTCTGGGCCAGTTCAAAATCGACAAGGTGGTAATTGACACGGGAAAAACCCAAGCCCCAAACCCTTAAGGGTATTTGATTCCTACAGCTTACTCCAGCCGGACATCAGTGAGGACGAACTCGACATTGCAGGAACCGTTATAGGTATTGAGCTGCGGCTGATAAGCGACATCGAAGAACTCGTGCTCAAGCAATTTTTTCTCTAATTTTCCCATCCCGAAACCGATGCATCGGACAGCATTTGTATTGTCTGTTATTGCAAGCTGCAGGTGGTTCCCTTTTGCGCCACAAACTTTCGGGGGAGAGGCAAGACGAACGCCTTTTGTTGCGAAGAGAGGGCTAGGATTGCCATGTCCAAACGGGCCGAGCATCTGAAGCTCGGTGACGGTTTCTTTTCTAAATTCGCTCAACGAGGCCTCTGCATCAATGTGGAGTTTTGCGGTACAATCGTTTTTGCTGAGATGCTGTTTTGTGTAAGCCTCGAAATCGGCTGCGAACCGGTCAATTTTTCTGGTTTCGATGGTTATACCGGCAGCCATTTTGTGGCCGCCGAAATTAACCAAATGGTGCGAACAGGCCCTGATTGCACTGAGCAAACAGAAGCCGTCTATCGAGCGTGCAGAACCATGGGCGATGCCGTTTTCGGCGCCTCCTATGTTAATCATAATTGTCGGACGATGATAAATGTCGACAATTCTCGAGGCCACGATGCCTATTACGCCGGTGTGCCAGGTTTGGCCCGCGAGAACAAAGCTTACCTGGTTGGGGTGGTCCAGGCCTTCCTTGACTATTTTTTCACAGGCCTGCTCAAATATCTTTCGCTCGCACTGGCGCCGCTGGCCGTTTTGCTCTTTGAGATATTGTGCTATTTCCGTCGAGCGAACGGGGCTGTCGTTTATTAAAAGCTCCACTGCCAATCGTGCGTGTCCCATCCGCCCGGCAGCATTAAGCATTGGTGCAAGGCTAAACCCTATGCGAAAACTATCGAGCCCCTTCCCTGTCAGGCCGGCTGATTCGATGAGGGCCTGAACGCCGGAGAGCTTGCACTGCGACAAGGATTTGAGTCCATAGCTTGTTAGAATCCTATTCTCGCCCCGCAGGTCTACGATATCTGCAATGGTGCCCATAGCTGCCAGAGAAGTCGCGTTGAGCATAAATTCGCGTAGTTTCGGTTCGAGTTTTCCTCCGCTGCTTCGATTTTGTGAAGTAAAACGAGAGGAGGCAGTGAATTCATTAGCTATCGCCCAGGCCAGCTTAAAGGCGACCATTGAACCGGATGAGTCCTGGTTGGGGTAAGATTTGTCCATCGCAGGATGGACAACGGCGAGGGCTTGCGGCAATTCGGGGTCGGGTGTGTGATGGTCAGTT
>CAIYOL010000129.1 GCA_903927855.1 uncultured Planctomycetota bacterium | reverse complement strand
TGAGTTCCTTTTGCCAGACAAAATGGATATCAGCCAGTTCCGAAATCCGCCGAATCGCCTCCAACTCGGTTTTTTTGCCCTGCTCAAGCAACTGGACCTCCAACTGAAAGCTCCGGTCAAAGTGCTCCTCAATGGAGCGTTTTCCAGTACCAATAATCATCAATATATCGGTAATGCCGGATTTAACCGCTTCCTCGACTACATATTGGATGACCGGCGTATCAACAATCGGCAACATTTCTTTGGGCTGTGATTTAGTTGCAGGCAGAAAACGAGTCCCAAAACCTGCTGCCGGAATAACGGCCTTTTTAATCATGCTTCCGCCTTCCTTGAGTTGCTGACAATCTTCGGTTTAATTACCTTAATCTTCAACTCATGAAGCTTTTCCTTGAGACGGTCGAACATTTTTTCGTCTTCGTATATACCCACAATTGCTCCGCCCGAACCTGTGAATGTTGCGCTGGTGCCTACGGAACGTGCTGCTTCGACCATCTGAATATTTTCCTCGCTTATGCGATAGATTTTGCACCGCCGGTCGAAATTTGCGTTCATCAAATCGCCAATTTTCTCTACCTGTCCATTCAGAAGACAACTTCTGACTTTGACAGCCAATTCAGCCCAATACTGCATCGCTTCGACTACCTCCCGCTCGCCTCGCTGGAAACGCTCCCGAATATTGTTGTGAAATACCTCGGTCGGCTCGCTCAAGTCATCGCGGTATGCCACATAGAGTTTCGGAAGCAATTCTGGTTCAAGCGGTTCATAATCGCCATATCCCTGCCTATCCATAATT
Organism: uncultured Planctomycetota bacterium; assembly: GCA_903927855.1. Lineage (GTDB taxonomy): Bacteria > Planctomycetota > Phycisphaerae > Sedimentisphaerales > Anaerobacaceae > CAIYOL01. Next base: position 6,263 of record CAIYOL010000129.1, on the reverse strand, counting down.
TCTTTCGCAAAGTCCATATAAACCAAACCTTCATAGACCTGTATCACCCTGTCCTGCAACCCCGCGGAAATGTGCAGCTCGTCGACCTCTGCTGAAAGAATCAAATTCGCCTGCGTATACTTTGGAATGCTAACGCCGTAAAAAGCGGAAAGAGCCCGCAGGCACCCCGTGATAATTGCACTGGAACCAGCCAAACCCACACCGTGCGGTATGTTGGAAGCGTAGCGGATAGTGAAATTCTTTTTGTGCAGCTCTATCTGGTTTTCCCGGCAGTAATCGTGGAACTTTTTTATCGTTGCCTTCAACAACCGGATGCCGCCATAATATCCATGCAGCTTCACATCTTTCACTATGTCTGTAATGCTGTCAAAACGCGAATGGTCCTTCTCGCTGGGCAAAATCTCCAACTCAGGCGTTTCGTATAAAACGACCTCAGCACAAAAGTTGCTGAACGTAAATGATATCGTCTTGCCGAAGTATCCATCTGACGGATTTCCAATTAGTCCAACCCGCGGGTATGCTTTGGAACAGATAATCATAATATTATGGTATCCTCAATAACTGACGGACGATACAGTGATATTCGCTACTTTCCAGTCTGAACACAAACCTTCATTTTATCAGTTCCAGCTTTCAATACGCAAGTTACATTTTATTTGCTTACTATTCTGACGCAAGAGCATTGCAGAAATCACGGAGTCTATTCATCAATAACCTCTATCATATCAGTATCTATCTCGACACTTGTCGCCTGGCCGAGCATATCTATCTGTAAAAGCAAGCGAGCCGTACCTCTGGTTTTGACGACGATGCCATGCAAATCAGCTAACGGCCCTCCTATAACCCGACAGTATTGACCTGTTTTGATATACTTGTGCGGTGTCAGAGCTGCGCCTGTTCTGAGAGCTTGTTCAATTTGCGATAATTCGTAAAGCAATTTTTGCTGGTCTTCGACTGCGAGCAGATTTGCAACACGATTGGTTCGCAATACTTCAATACGCTGGCTCTCCTTGCCACAAAAAAACAGATACCCGCTAAAGAGGGGCAAAAGCGAGCGTATTGTTCTGCCTTTTTGGCGCCGAACCTTCCAATTCATAGGAAGAAAATAACTGATATCTTTTTGAATCAAGTCCTTGGCCAAGGCTTTTTCATTTCTGCTTTTGGTATGAGCAACCCACCACAGACCGGTAAAATCACGGAGCGATTTTTCCTCAGGCCAAACAATCGGTGGATTTTCACCTACCTTCAACAACTTTACGCTCCTAATCTTTGTGGAACGTGCTGCTTTTACGAAACTTAAGCTTTTATGATTTTGCCGCGTCCTTTGCGTACAGCCGCAGCAGCATTCCGAGTATCAACAACAAGTTTGGCTTTATCAACAATCCAATCGTAATCGTAGTCACTGTGGTCGGTCGAAATCAACACCACATCATAGCCAGCCAGCAATTTAGCCGACAACTTTTTGCTTGTCATTCTCAAGTCGTGCTGACGCTGTTTAGGAGCTTTTGGAATATGGGGGTCGTTGTAGTCGACTTTGGCACCTTTTTGCCGCAACAGCTCGATTAACTTTACCGAAGGAGATTCCCGCATATCATCAATATCCTTTTTGTATGCCAGTCCCAGCACGAGCACCTTCGAGCCATTTAAGCTTTTCCGGCGTTTATTCAGCGCTTCCATTGTTTTAGTTACAACATAGTGCGGCATATTGGTGTTAACTTCACCAGCCAGTTCAATAAACCTCGTCGGCATATCGTACTGTCGGGCTTTCCAAGTCAGATAAAACGGGTCGATTGGAATACAATGCCCTCCAAGACCGGGCCCCGGATAAAACGCATTGAAACCGAAAGGTTTGGTGCTGGCAGCATTTATTACCTCCCAGATATCGATGCCCATTCTATCAAAGACCATTTTCAGCTCGTTGACCATAGCAATGTTTATGCAACGATAAACATTTTCGAGAATTTTTGTGGCCTCGGCTGCCTCAAGGCCAGAGACAGGGACAATTTTAGCGATAGCAGTATTATAGAGTTTGCAAGCCATATCGCGACATTTATTAGTCAGACCCCCAACTACCTTAGGGATAGTTTTGGTCGTAAAGTACTTGTTACCGGGGTCTTCGCGTTCGGGCGAAAATGCGACATGGAAATCCCTGCCTGCTTTAAGCCCGCTTTTCTCAAGTATCGGAATCGTAAGCTCTCGGGTGGTACCCGGATAAGTAGTACTTTCGAGAACGATTAGCTGACCAGCCCTTAGATATTTGGAAATAGTTTCACTGCTGGCGACGATAAATTGAACATCCGGCTCACGGTTTTCTGTCAGCGGAGTAGGGACACAAATTAATACGGCATCGGCGGTTTTGAGGAGCGCCATATTACTGGTAGCACGAAAGAGGCCGGCTTTTACCATTTGGCTAACCTGTGAATGAGGAATGTGCTTTATGATGCTTCGGCCGGCATTGAGGGTCTTGACTTTTCTCTGGTCAATATCAAAGCCAAGCACCTTCAGGCCCGCTGAGGCAAACGCCCTTGCTAACGGCAAACCAACATAGCCAAGTCCCAAAACACCAACCGTAAAATTTTTGTTTTTGATTTTTCTTTCCCAATCTGTCATAAACCTCACCTTTGCAATTGCTTTTAACTGCTCTGAATTTAGTATTATATAAATCAGGCCGATTAAAATCGGCCTTGCCAACCATAATAACTAAACCGACACTTAACTCCGGTCGATTCATTAAACTACGACAACCAGTTTATACGCATATAAGCAAAAAGTCAAAAGAATTGAGCATTTAAGATTGACCATTTATAGGTTGACGACCCAAAGCAGGTTGTTTACCATTGAAGCTAAATTGTATTATAACAAATGAATATCGGGCAAAAATAATGACCAAACCGCGAACGGCTGTTAAAAAGGTGAGCATTTTATTTACCTGCATTGGCAGAAGGGTTTCTCTGCTCAATAGTTTTCGCAGGGCAGGGAGACAGTTGAAAATCGACCTTTCGCTGCTCGGCACGGATACTACGGAGTTAAGCTCCGCCCTCCAATTGTGCGATAAAGGTTTTCCGGTTAAGCCAATAACACACGCCGACTATATCAAACAGCTGCTGAGTATTGTCAGGACTAACAATGTAAAATTGCTCATCCCAACAGTTGATTTGGATTTGAAACTTCTGGCACAAAACAAGCCGAAATTTGCCGCAGCGGGCTGTCGTGTGCTTGTCTCAACACCGGATGTAGTTGATATCTGCCAAGACAAGAGAAAAACCTCTCGCTTTCTACTCAAGAATGGCTTCGATACGCCTGTTACCATGAGCGCCAGTACTGCGATGTCAAAAAAGAAACTCAACTGGCCTTGTTTTCTTAAACCGTGGGACGGCTACGCCAGCAGAGGAACTGCTATTGCGAATAATCGCGAAGAGCTGCTATTCTTTGCAAAGAGAGTTCCAAACTGCATCGTTCAGGAGCTTATCAAAGGCACCGAACACACCTGCGACGTATACGTTGATTTCAGTATGAAAGTCCGCTGTGTCGTACCGAGAAAGCGCATTGAGGTAAGAGCAGGTGAGGTAAGCAAGGGACAAGTAGTAAAGCACCCTCGCATTATGAGCGAGGCTGCCAGATCAGTTGAGACGCTTGGGGCAGGGCCTGGCGTTATAACTTTGCAATTGTTTCTAACCAGTGATGGGAAAATAAAGTTCGTCGAGATAAATCCGCGGTTCGGCGGCGGTGCACCATTGTCAATCAAAGCAGGGGCAAATTTCCCAAAATGGATTTTGCAGGAATCCCTTGGAGAAAAAACAAATATCCGTTTCAACGGCTTCAAAGACAATTTAATTATGCTTCGCTACGACGGCGAAGTCTGGCTAGAAAACCTTTAACGAGAAAAGCTGAGAAATGATATTCGATAAAATAATCGGACCGGTGCGACCAGTTACATGGGTTTTTCACTTTTGGCCCATATTTGTAGTTTCCTTTGTTGGTTCGCTGGCAGCTACGTGGCTGTGCAAGAAGATAGCTATAAAATTTGGAATCGTTGACAGGCCCGATGACTTAGTCAAGACACACAAAGAACCTATAGCATACCTCGGTGGTGTTGGTATGTTCATCGGTCTGACGGTTGGGGTGTTGGCAGGCATCGGCTATTTGAGAGACGAAGAAATTTTCAGTCCGGTGCTAAAATGGCTTCTGGGAATACTGGGCGGTGGGGTAATAGCATGTTTCATCGGGCTCGCCGACGATATATTCAATATGAAACCCGGGCAAAAAATCCTCGGCCAAGCCGCCGCAGCTGTTATCCTGCTGCTGGCAGGTATCACACCAAATTTGTATCGCATAACCGGCCCATTGAACTTATCAATGCCCTACTATCTCGAAACGATTTTAAGTACTTTTATCGTAATATTCTTCGTACTTGGTGCGACAAACTCCCTAAACCTGCTTGACGGACTTGACGGACTTTGTGGGGGGGTAACGGCAATTATTACCATCGCTATGCTGCTTCTGTCAACACATCTGGCGACATGGGGATACAGTGAAGTTGGTGACCCTGTGCGGATTATAGTTTGTCTCGGGCTTGTAGGATGCGTCTGCGGATTTTTGCCTTTCAACAGGTATCCGGCCAAGATATTTATGGGCGATGCCGGCAGCATGCTCTTAGGGTTTATGGTAGCCACACTGATGATTTTATTTGGCGAGCAACTTCCACGATGGTGGATGGCTTCAATTGTTGTCTTTGGCCTGCCTATACTCGATACCACAGTTGCACTGGTAAGGAGACTGCTTAATCACCGACCTTTGTTTGTTTCTGACCGCGGTCATATTTACGACCAGATGATAGACAGGGGGATACCTTTGAAAAAAACCGTCACAATTTGTTATGTGATCGCCAGTATTTATGCTGTAATCGGCTTAGCAATGAGCCAAATAAGGACAAGGTATGCTGCGGTTGTGTACGTTTTTGTTTCTGTGGTCTCCGGCCTGATTGTATGGAAAAAGGGTTACTTGAAGATGGAGGGATTACGGGGAGCAATACGCAGCGACAAAAAATTGACATAAATTCGGAATTTCAGGCAAACCCGACGGTCACATCAAAAGCAGAAAGGGCTTGCAGTATATTCTGGCGGTCGATGTCTGGGTGGAAGCGAGATATAGTAATTCTTATTGTTTTGCAGATTGCATTAGGATTAATCTATCTCAAAACTGTACCTCGTCTCTACACGGATGAGGTGTGGGACTCATCATTAGGGTATAGTTTGGCCTATTTCGGTGAGCTGAGGCATCAATTTATCGAAGGCTTCGGCGGTATGCATATCCATTTTGTGCAACCTCGGATCATCTTACCTTTTGTTTGTGCCGTTATTTTTAAAATAGCCGGTTACAGCATTTTAGCTAGCCGGATGGGCTCACTAATATTCAGCTTATTGGCCGTTGTTAGCCTTTACGCTCTGATGCGGCACTGGTTTGGAGAGAAACAAGCTGTTTGCATAGTGATAGCAACCATTTTGCATCCATGGTTTTTTACAGCGAGCCGAACAATTCGACCTGAAATTTATTGTATAGCACTATCGATGGCTACTTTATGGTGTATGGTGTATTCATCTGATTCAGGCTCACGATGGGCTTTGTTTTTCGCAGGTATATTTGCTGCATTGGCGTCTCTGGCACATCCGTTAGGACTTATGATAGACGCTGCTGTTGTTGCTTCTGTAGTTATATGGCTGAGAAATAAAAAAGTCTGGCATCTGACTTTATGGGGTTGTTTTGGTTTCATAGTGGTTATTTTACCCTATATTGTTTATGTGCTTTGGTCGATACATAACCCCGAGGTGAATTTCTTCGAACAGATGCACAGCGGTTGGGGGCAGAGAGGCACACTCATAGCAGGTGAAATCAGCCGCTGGGGAAATTTCCTGCAATGGCCTAAAGGAACACCCTTGGCTGTAATTATGTTCATTTCGTGGTTTTTGGCCTGGCATCGGTCAACTTATGGAGATAAAATTCTTGCCACCACTATCGGTCTGTATGCCATTATACTACCTCTTTCGTCAACTAACACTGCCGGCAGGTATCTTGTGCCGATGGCGCCTTTATTCTGTGCATTGATGACTCGTGCGGTCTGGCGTGTTATAACCGGTCAGATTGTACTATTGCGTAAATGGAGTAAGCTCCGTTTTATTGTCGGCACAGGTGTCGCGGTTATTTATGTGTCGATGTGCATTACCGCCATTTCAATGATGATTTATCGGCTTCGTGGAGCCAATTTT
>CAIYOL010000128.1 GCA_903927855.1 uncultured Planctomycetota bacterium | reverse complement strand
GCATTTGGTGAAATGCGACACTACGTCCACAAATGATTCGCTCTCGTCCCAAACGACCTGTCGGATCTTCTTGGCGCAAAAATCTTGCAAGACCTTCACTTTCGTTCCCAAAAGCGGAAACATTTCCGAAAACGCGCGATTCCAGACCTGGTGGACGATGAAGTGATCCATCACAAACATCTTCTTGCGCGGCATTAGAACCGCTAGGATCGCGCAAAAGTAGCCTGGATGAACCGAGACAGCCAAAACAGGAACTCGATCAACGTAGGGCATTTGGCGGGCCTCTGCGTCGATTTCTTCGGCCTCCATGAATACCGGATCGGGAAGAACGCGGCTTGAACTGGAATAACACAGCTCGGCCATGTATTCGCGGAGCCAAACGTCCTCCTTGTTGGCTTTGAGAAGAACAGCTTTTTCGTTGTCGAGCCAGTCTTTCAGGTGGGGGAGAGCGATGTTGTCATAGCTTGTAAACTTAAAAACCTTGCCCCTTGGGTTCGATTGGACTCGATCCCACCACTCCTCGTAGTGATTGCGCTTTTTGGGGGGCGTTCCCATGATGATACATGGGGCGTTTTTGGCGGCCAGGTTTGGGTTCATCGCCTCGATGTAGTCGGGGCAGCAATCCTGAAACTCGTCAAAAATCAGATAGTCCGGCTGGGTTCCCTTGCCGCGAGCCTCTGACCAGGTTCCGATCAGCTTGATGAAGCTGCCATTCGCAAACCAGACGATGTGGCGGGTGTCGTCGGTTTTTTCGACATACTTTTCCCACATCAGGTCGTCTTTCCGGTCGCACGTTTGCAATCGTCTCTCTTCCCACACAACCTCAATACCTTGCGCAATAGTTGGGTAGCAAAGATACCCTACGCTTTTGGGGATTTGATGGGCCATCCGCCACGCAATATCAATCGCGGTGGTCGTCTTTGCGCCCTTTCGTCCGGCTCGATAAAAAATATACTGGAATTTGTCGCGGAAAACTGCATCCAGAACCTCCTTTTGGCCTGGGTGTCGGTCTCGGCAACCTTCCCAATCCACCAAAAACCGCTCAAGCAGGACTTCGTTTGGAACGAGCGGGCCTTTTTCTACAGCAATCGGTTTTGCGGACTTCCATTTCGTTTGGGGCTGAAAGGACATCTATTCCTCGAAAATTTTAGGCGGAGCTTGATTTGGAAAGTTTTCCTTTTTAACTTCTGTAATTATTAAATCCACCGTTTGTTCGTAAGTATCTTCGGCGATCGCAAGACATGCGTGTAGTTCTTTTAGCGCGATTGCGATATTTGTAGGAACTTCGTTGATAGGGTATTGTTGCTTAACCATTTCGGTTAGATAGTGGCTTAGTCGTGCGAAGTCGGTTGGTTTGCCGTTAATTTCATAACGATAGCACGATAAGTCTTTTATGAAATTATTCCACGAATCTGACATTTTGTCCTCTTTTCAAATAATTTTTTACCGTTATACGATGCAGCGTCGCTATTCTAGGTTTTCTGGAATTTGCAGTTGGCTGTCGTCTTTTTCCATCTTTTCTTCTATGGCCTTACATATCCAAAACGACAACGAAACACCTCTCTGATCTTTTAAATATCGAAGTTTTTGGTGAAGTTTATAAGGAACATATATTGTCGTGTTTACGCTTGCTTGTGCCATTACGCCCTCGTTGTTTGCGTTAGACATAGTATGTTTTAAACCTCGAATATCTGTCAATTTTATATAACCACATTCGCGCCAAATAACGTTCTCAAATAATTTTTTACCGTTATACGATGCAAATTTACCGTTATACGTTGCAGCCGATTGGCACATTTACCGTTATACGATGCAATTTTACCGTTATACGTTGCAGCCGCCTCATGGACAAAAACCCGTACCCAGATTATTTGAGATATCTATGAGATATATCAGATGGCGGATGTTCGGCCTTTCGCCGCATCCGTCAAATATTTTTTTACCGTTATACGATGCAGCGTATAACCGTTACACGGATTGTTTAAAAAAAATATTGACATAAAAATCTTTATAAGCGATATGTTGAATTAATACCACAGGCCGTTTGAATGGATCTATTCCTCCAATCAATTGTCGTTTGCGCCCTCATTGTTAATTTATCCGCCACAGCTTTCTTTATCTACAAAGTTTTAAAAATAGAAGACGATTTAGAAAGATTTCGCAGAGATTTTGGCGTTGAAATGAACTGTTGGCAAGAAAATTTCGGCTGTTCCGAAGACAAGCTCGACAACATCGCATATGAAACGGCAAAAACCCTAACGACGCTCAACGAAGTCATCGAAAAAATTGATAAGGTTGCGACGGATTCGATTGAATCTTTTGCCGCCCTCAAGGAATCACCCGAATTTACTAAACCGATAAAGCCGAATAATTGGGACAGCATGAAAGCGGCGTTTAAAGGGCCGACCAGGGTGGAGTCAGATGTCAGAGATCGAGTTAAGTAAATACTTTTTGACCAAGAAGCTCCCTTATGTTAAGCCACTTTGGAGCATCGACATCAAGAAAGAATCCGAAGTTCTGGATTGGTTTAGAGAATGTTCGTTTGGATTGTCTGAGTATTTTAGGCCACTATTTCGAGAGCAAAAGTCTAATCTCGCTTTTTTTATCGGCGCGGGAGTAAACCCGAACTGGG
>CAIYOL010000127.1 GCA_903927855.1 uncultured Planctomycetota bacterium | reverse complement strand
TCTTGTGGAGATTAACAAGATGAGCCGTCCCGAGGCCCTGCAGGCGGGAGATACGCTAAAGGTGATTAACGGCCCGTTCCATGTTAGGGTGTATCGTTCGACTTTTACGATGGATTTGTATCTTCAGAACACATTTGTTCGCAGTTTTCCTGTTGGTCTCGGCAAGCCCGGTATGGAGACGCCGACTGGGCTTTGGGTCGTCAAGAAGGATGGCAAGATGATAGCTCCTACGTGGACTGACCCTGTTTCCGGCAAGACATACGAGTCCGAGGCTTCTGATTATCCTTTAGGGTCGAGGTGGATAGGGCTGGAAGGCGTCGAAGGGGAGGCCGTAGGCAGGACCGGTTTTGCGATTCACGGAACGAAAGACCCTAATGGAATCGGTGTGGCAGAATCACAGGGATGTATTCGTCTGCATAACGGTGATGCCATACTGGTCTATAATTTGCTGGAACCCGGAGAGTCGCGAGTTGAGGTAGTAGAGTAGAGGCTATCTCCCCCAATTTATTAAGGCAGTCATCATCGCATAAGATTTTAATCTGTCTGCGGCAGATTAAGCTGATTCTTTTTTTGCGTTTTGTTTTGCAGTGAAGAGTTCTGCTTTGCCTTCGACGATATCGCGGGTGATTATATATTTTGCGGGCTTCGGCTCTTCGGGCAGCCGATACATCAAATCTACCATTAACTCCTCGGTAATCGAGCGAAGGGCCCTGGCACCGGTGTCGTGCTCAAGCGCTTTTTGTGCCAATGCATGTAAGCCATCATTGGTGAATTCGAGCTCGGCATCTTCCATCTCGAAGAATTTTTGATACTGCCTGATGAGGGCATTTTTCGGCTTGGTTAATATGTCAATGAGTGCTTTCTCATCGAGAGCCGACAGAACGGTAATCACCGGCAGACGCCCCACCATTTCGGGAATCATTCCGAACTCTATGATATCCTCGGCTATGACCTGGCTGATTGTGTCACTGTACTCAGTTTTTTCATCGGTCTTTTCAGACAGTTCGGAACCGAAGCCTATCATTTTTTTGCCGAGCCTTTTTTTTATGATGTTTTCCAGTCCAACGAAGGTTCCGTCGCAAATAAAAAGCACCTGCGTGGTGTCAAACGGTATGTAGGACTGCTCCGGGTGTTTTCTTCCGCCCTGCGGCGGGACATTGGCGATGGTTCCTTCGAGCATTTTCAGTAATGCCTGCTGGACGCCCTCGCCTGAAACGTCGCGGGTAATTGAAACATTCTGGTTCGTTTTCCCGATTTTGTCGATTTCGTCCACATAGACAATACCTCGCTGAGCGACCTCCAGGTCGCCGTCAGCGGACTGTAGGAGCCGCAACAGGAAATTTTCGACGTCTTCGCCGACGTATCCGGCCTCTGTAACAGTAGTGGCATCGCATATGGCGAACGGTACATCTAGGAAGCGTGCGAGGGTTCGTGCAAGGAGAGTTTTGCCGGTGCCGGTCGGACCGATTAAAAGAACGTTGGATTTGTCAATTTCAACATCGCTATTGTTACTATTGGTGTGCAGCAGGCGTTTGTAATGGTTGTGCACTGCGACGGAGAGGTATTTTTTGGCGTGTTCCTGGCCGATTACATACTGGTCGAGATATTGCTTTATCTCTTTCGGCTTCGGCATTTCTTTAAGGCTGAGTACCGGGCTGCTGATTCGTTTGCGGTTTTGCTGGATGATATTATGGCATAAATCGACGCATTCGGGACAAATAAAGACGTTATTGGGTCCCTCGATGAACGCATCGGTCTGGTCTTGGCCTGACGACCGGCCGCAGAAGCTGCAGATTGCCCTGGCTTTTTTATTATTTAGTTGCTTGGTCATAATTGTTTTCCTGTTCTGAGGTTTAAGCTTTGCTTATAGATTGTAACAGTTGCAGGAAGTTTAAACAAGTTTTCAACAGAGTATTATGCGCTGTTTCCGGCAAATTCTGCACCTCTTCGCAGTGCCTGGGCATTGACCGGAAGAGTTTTGTGATATCGCTGGGCTAAAACGTCGGGCAGAGACTTTACAGCGGCGTCGGCGCTCAATAAGCCCCGCCTTTTAAGATATGCGCCGAGGGCGACCATATTCGCACTTTTTTGACTGCCTAACTCAATAGCTATGTCATCTGCCGGAACCGCCAGGATGTCGATTGACTTGTCTACGTCCGGCTTGCTGTCAATCAGGGAACTGTTAAGTACCAGCAGGCCGCCTTTTTTAACAGCAGGGGCGAATTTGTTCAGGGATGCCTTGTTCATTGCGATTAGCGAATCGGGATTGCTGACCAGCGGCGAGGCGATAGGCTCATCTGCGATTACAACCATACTGTTGGCGGTTCCGCCGCGAACCTCTGCGCCATATGACGGCATAAAGGTTACTTCTTTGCCGGCATTCATCGCCGTTTGGGCCAGAAGTCTGCCAGCCAGCATAACCCCTTGTCCGCCGAAGCCGGCGATGATTACTTCTTCTTGAAAGCCGTTTTGTGTCACATTCAGCCTTTCAAACGCCCCAACGGGAAGATTTTTATCATTTCGTTTTCCATCCACTCGATTGCCTTGGCCGGTGTCATTCGCCAATATGTTGGGCAGGGCGAAAGCAGTTCAACCAGGGACAGGCCTTGGGCGTTATTGAGCTGCAATTCAAAAGCGTGTTTGATAGCCTTTTTAGCCTTGCGTACCTGAGCCGGGTTACTCAGGGCACATCGCTCGATGTAGATTGCTCCGGGCAGGATTGCCAGCAACTCAGATACCTGCAGGGGGTAACCCTGCTTGCCAGCATCGCGTCCCAGCGGCGTCGTGGTTGTCACCTGTTCGAGCAGGGTTGTCGGTGCCATTTGTCCGCCAGTCATTCCGAAGACGGCATTGTTGATAAAAATCACGGTTATCTGTTCGCCGCGGTGCGCAGCGTGGATGATTTCACTTGTTCCGATGGCTGCCAGGTCACCGTCGCCCTGATAAGAAAAGATTATCTTGTCAGGGTTTGTCCTTTTCATTCCTGTCGCCACGGCGGGTGCTCTGCCGTGTGCTACCTCGACCATATCAACGTCAAGATAATCGTATGCCAGCACCGAACATCCGACTGGCGCGATGCCGATAGTCCGACCGCGTATGCCTAATTCGTCAATTGTTTCTGCTATTAGTCTGTGGGCAATTCCGTGCCCACAGCCGGGGCAATAATGCGTCTGGCAATCTTTCAGAGCTTCGGGTTTTGTAAATACTTTTTGCATCATACTACATTCTCTGGTCGCAGGGTTAGCTGCCGGATTTTTTCGAGGACCTGCTCGACAGTGGGGACGCCGCCGCCGGGCCGTCCGTAAAACGGCACTGGTACTTTTCCGGCCACGGCTAATTTTACATCTTCGACCATCTGGCCGCAGCTTAGCTCGACTGTCAGGAAAATTTTGAAATTTTCGGCGGCTTTACTGATTTGTTCTGTCGGAAAAGGCCATAAAGTGATTGGGCGTATCCAGCCGACTTTGATTCCTTCCTGCCTTGCTTTATTGACGGCGCCTCGCACTATTCTGGCGGCAATGCCGTATGCAATTACCACTATTTCCGCGTCGTCAACTTCGTATTGTTCGCAGAGTATTTCGTTCTTCTCTATTTCTTTGTATTTTGCCTGCAGGTCGTAGTTGTGCTGTTCGACCACTCCTTCCTTTAGCCAGAGTGACCTGACTATGTTTTGTTTTCTATTGTCTGCGCCGGTTAGCGCCCAGTCTTTTGGTGGCAGTTTGCGGCGGGGTTTTTTGTTGAAGACCACCGGTTCCATCATCTGGCCAAGGATACCGTCGGCAAGGACCAGAACAGGCGTGCGGTACTGGTCAGCGAGGTCAAATGCCAGCGGCATACAATCGACGAGTTCCTGGACGCCTGAAGGGGCCAGGACGATGGTTCTGTAGTCGCCGTGTCCGCCGCCACGTGTTGCCTGGAAGTAATCACCTTGTGATGGGGCAATGTTGCCCAGGCCGGGTCCGCCTCGCATAACGTTGACAATGACGGACGGCAATTCAGCACCAGCCAGGTAACTTATTCCTTCCTGCATTAAGCTTACCCCGGGACTGGATGAGGTTGTCATAGCCCTTTTTCCGGTAGCCGAGGCGCCGTAAACCATATTTATTGCCGCCAGCTCGCTTTCGCACTGGAGGAAAACCCTGCCTTCTTCGGGCATCCGTTTTGACATATATTCGGGGATTTCGTTTTGCGGCGTAATGGGATAGCCGAAATATGCGTCAAGTCCGGCAACAATGGCTGCTTCCGCAAGTGCCTCATTGCCGCACATTAAAATCTTCTCGCTCATTTTTTCCCCTTGAGATTTGGAGCGGTTTTTTTGTATGGTTTATCGAGTATATTGTTTTCACGATATACTTCGATTGCGGCATCAGGACAGATAATTGCGCAGGTGGCGCAGCCGGTACAATCGGTGTTGCTTGCCTGTGCGGGAAAGTAACCGCTTTTGTTGGATTGTTTTGAGATGGTGATGCCGCCTTTCGGGCATACTGTAATACACAGGCCGCAGCCTTTACAGCGTTCGGCATTGATTATTATTTTGCCAGCCATAGAATATATGATTGTATCAGCAACTGAGCGGCTTGTAAAGACAAAAGGCGATTAGCGAAAATGTGCAGCTATAAATGTTAAAAAAACGCTGATTTTCTAAGTCGGCGGTTTTTTGAGTTCTTCGATTTTGGGCAGGTCTTTGAGGGAATTTAGGCCGAAGACTTCAAGAAATTTTTTTGTTGTTCCGTATAGCAGTGGTCTGCCTACGACCTCTGCCCGGCCTATAATCTTGACCAGCCCTTTGTACATAAGAGTTCTGATTATCTCGCCGACCGCGACACCTCTGATGGTTTCGATGTCGGCGCGGATAATCGGCTGCTTGTAGGCGATTATTGCGAGGGTTTCCAGTGCCGCTGGGCTTAGTTTGCCGGCGTCTCTCGCGCGGAGTAATTTTTGTAACCAATGGTTGTAATGACTGAGAGTCATCATTTGGTAGCCGCCGGCAATTTGCTCTATCCTGAAGGCGTTGTTGTTGGCCTGGTATTTATCATTGAGGTTTTTAATGTGCTGGCGGATTTGCGAAGCGCTTGTCCCGACAATATCAGCTAATCTGGCCTCCCTTAGAGGCTCATCGCTGGCAAAGAGGACTGCTTCTGTGACCGATTCGACAGTCACATCAGGGGGCGGTTGTGATAAATCGATTTTGTTTTCAATTTCTGCCTGGATTTCCGGCTGTTGTTCGTGCTCTTCTGTCATAGGGTTTTCCATTTAAACGGGTCTGCATCTTTTTTGCTTAT
>CAIYOL010000126.1 GCA_903927855.1 uncultured Planctomycetota bacterium | reverse complement strand
TGAGCGGCTTCTTGCTGATGGTTTGATGGTGGTCGGCGTTGACAATTTCGATGACTTTTACGACCCACAAATCAAACGCCGAAACATCGAGGGTTGTCTTAAGAATAAAAATTTCCAGCTTGTTGAAGCCGATATTCGCGATAGCGCTGCTATGGATAAAGCCGTCGGGGATGGCATCGAAATAATCGTTCACCTCGCCGCCAGAGCAGGTGTCAGACCTTCCATTGAAAAGCCGCTGCTTTACGCAGATGTCAATATAAATGGTACTATGATTTTACTTGAGGCCGCAAAAAAACACAAAGTCAACAAGTTTATCTTCGCCTCAAGCTCAAGCGTCTACGGCAACAATAGGAAAGTTCCCTTCTCTGAAGACGACAACGTCGATTTCCCAATCTCGCCTTACGCCGCCACCAAAAAGGCCTGCGAACTTATCTGCCACACCTATCATCACCTTTACGGAATTAGCGTAACTTCTCTGCGTTTTTTTACCGTCTATGGCCCCCGGCAAAGACCCGACTTGGCCATTCACAAATTCGCAAAACTAATCGAGCAGGGTAAGCCAATACCGGTTTATGGTGACGGCTCTATGATGCGAGACTTCACCTACATCGACGACATCATCGATGGGGTCGTCGCAGCAGTGAACAAATGTAACGGCTTCCATCTTTACAATCTCGGCGAATCACGCCCCATATCGGTCAATGATTTAATCGCCGAAATCGAAAAAGCCCTTGGCAAAAAAGCAGTCAAAAAATATCTGCCCCCTCAGCCCGGCGACGTCGAACGCACGTTTGCCGATGTTACCAAAGCCGTCAACGAGCTTGGCTATAAACCGAATACAACCATTCAGGCCGGCCTGGCAAAATTCGTCGAATGGCTAAGACAATAATGCAGGACACGCAAATAGAAAATTCTCACGATGACTGCATTATAAAAATGGCTCCTTTATACCATTCACCCCCCTGCCATCGGTGAGAATATGGTTCTACAGTCCGAAAACCCTTTGTGGAATTGAAGGAAAATAAAACGCTGCGATATTAATCACAGATTTATTTGGTAAAACCCCTTAAATTCTGCTACAATAATATTTTTAAACCTGTTTCATGAGGGTGATGTGTCGAAATATAGATACATTTTGACAAGGGGGTGTATTTGTGCAGTTCTCCTCTGCTACGGTTTAATCATCCCGAAGGCCTATGCATTGGCGGAATCTACGGCGCAAGACGGCTCAAATGCTCAGGCAGTTCACGCCCTTGGCGAAATCGGCGAAGATGTTAATGTCGGCCTGATTGGTTTAAATAATATCCGTACAACACACGAGGCTTTTAAGGACATCAACGGCCAGAGCCGGGCATTCAACCATGATTTCACCGGTACTGGTATATCCATATCCAACCACGACACTTGGGTTGCTGGCATAGTCGCAAGCGGAGGAGGCGCTTCTTATCCGGATGATATAGGAGTCGCACCTGGTGTCGATATTCACAGTGCGAGAGTCGTCGACAGCAGTGGTGGAATTTATCTGACAAGCGCACTTGATGGACCTGATGGGCTTATCACTAAGTACAACTGCCGCGTTATAGTAACCGGTTTTATGATTGACGGTGTAAGCCCCAATGGCCAAAGTCAATATACATTGCTTTACGATTACTACGCCTATACATATAACGTAATCTTCGCCAACCCCTCCGGCAAAGACTACCCATACCCTGCCATATTTGGCGACAGCTACAATGGCATAACTACAGGAGGGCTCGTCGTAACCGACCCGGATGTTTATTTGAAAGTCGGAAGCAACAGCAACAGCGGCCCAACTACGGATGGCAGACGAAAGCCAGACCTCGTTGCTCCGTCACAAAATCAGACAATGCCAAACGCCAGTAGCGATACCAGTTGGTACGAATGGACAGCGGCTGACGGCGCAACGAGCCTATCCACACCGCACACCGCTGGAGTAGCTGCGCTTCTGCTGGGACTGGCTGACCGTACCACAAACACGGATGACAACCGTAATGAAGTTATAAAAGCAGTTATAGTCAACTCAACTTTTCCCAACATACTCGGCAAATCCGGCAATCCCACCAATCCCGCCGACCCTAATAACGTATGGGATCCTAACCGCGGCTATGGCAGAATTAATGCATTAAGAGCATATCAGTTACTCGATTCAAACGAGGTTTCCACTGGTGTAAATATCACAGAAGAAAAAGGTTGGGCCTTCAATACCATCGCCCCATCACAGCAGCACATATATACAATTCAGGCCCCAAAGCGTAACCGCCTTGTAGCCACGCTTGCCTGGGACCGCAGGGTGGAATGGGTCGACAAACCGCCTTATAACGGCGGAATCGACCAGGGTGAGCTTCATCCGTATTTGGCTAACCTCGATTTGAGAGTTTACGAAC
>CAIYOL010000125.1 GCA_903927855.1 uncultured Planctomycetota bacterium | reverse complement strand
TTGAAATTTCCTATTTACAATTTACTATTTTATTAATGATTGTTTGACGTGGGCCTACTGGACCTGAAACCTTGCCCTGCTGGGCGATATGCGTTCGTCTACTGACAAACTGAGGGTATTTTAACAGATTTTTGAGGAAAAGTCAAGGGAAATGATAGATAAATCGCCTTGGTCGTTTACTATTGTGTTGAAAATCTTCCTCTTTTCATTATTTTTATTATGCTGCCCAGTTATCAATATGTAATTCGTCACCTACCACTTCAAAAAGAGGTTGTAAAGATGCTCTGTCATTTGTGACCAGCGTAAAGTCTCTTGTTATGGCTTGGGAAACAATCCAGAGGTCGTTTTCTTGAATTTTCAGTTGAAGAGAAGTGACAGGGTCTATGAGTTGTTCAGGTCTTCGACCATCAATTCTTTTATCTTTTGGACCAAATTTCTCAAACAACATTGCTCGTATCCGTCCATATTCCTCCGTCACATGTTTATCGATTAGAAACTCTTTAGGAGCAATGTCATTAATAAATTGCCGGAATTGCGATTCTAACGAGCCATCTTTTTTTGCCTGCACGCGGTATCCGAATTCTATCTCTCCCCAGGTCACAGAAGAAATCCATATGCGAAAAGGATTGTTGCTATTTTCAGATTGTTGTTTGAGTTCAGCAACACGTTTCAATACATTACTATGTTGCGGCTCTCTTTCAGAATTAAACCAGTATTCCCAGATATTCGTATCAATCAGGAAATCGCGCATCCCCTCACTTCTCCTCAAAGGCCTCCACCGCTTTCCTCAAAACCTCATTCATTTCCGGCGACCGGTGTTTTTTAACCCAATCATCTACAAAGGTGATCGTTGATCGCTGGTACTCCTCCGATAAATACTCATGCAAAGGAATGGCGGATTCAAAGCCCTGCGGATAATAGCCCTTAAATTCGAAATCAACCCCTTTTCTTTGAACCCCTTGGAATAAATCCAGAATCCGCTTTTCCATCTTCGGCGGCAAATCATACAAACGCATAATTTCAGCATCAATGGACAAAAACAAATGCTTGGCTCTGTCTCGAATGTCTTTTCTTAATTCCGTGTTTCTTTCTGCCATCAATTCAAAGTATTCAGCGACCAGTTTCTCAAGTTTATTAAGAACCCCCTTTGTGCATAACGGAATTGGTATTTTTTTGACATCTTCTGATGAATTATTGCGTTCCATACTGTTGCAGTACATATATGCATTTGCAAACGGTGAATTCAGAATTGCCCAAATTGAAAGAAGCGACCAATCATTATTGTGAATTCTAAACACCAAAAATGAACTAGCGGCAGGCCTTCCTTTATTATCGATTAATGCCTTTATTCTCCAAGGTCCACTTCCAACACGTGCATGATTCATTAACATCTGAGGCTTTCCTATGGCTACACCCCATCTTGGTCTTTGAATAACTTCACTCCCAAGATTCAACCAATATGTCTTCGGCAAGTTGTGTAGTTGAGTATCTCTACTTAATGATTCATATCCCTCCACAGCACTAGGAAACCGTTCCTCGGAAAAAGTCCTCTTTCCCTTCGGAAGATCTTTACCTTTGAATGAAAATCCTTGCCCGCCTTCAACAACAGACTTAAGACATGGATAGTTTTTTTCACAGAACGTCCAAACATCATCAAGCTCTCTTACCCTCAAATCAAATACATGGCTTTCAGCAAACTTTGACTGAAGTACTCGGGTATCTCTGCTCTTATATCTCTCTTTGAATGCTTCAAGCTGAGAAGCATCAACGGTTTTGTATAGAAGCTGAACATTTCGTTTCTTTCCGATTGCTGTCTTTCGCCCAAAAAGCAATACAGACCTATGCATGGCAAATCTAAAAACATTTTCGGGCAGGAGACAAATTTGAGATAACTCAAAGTTACTCACTATCATCTTTCGCAGTTCAGCCAGATTCTTCTTGTGAAGAAATCCTCGTGGAAGTATCACCCCAAATACAGAACCTTCAGGCATATAAAGTAAGGTTCGCCGCAACATTTCCGCTGCTTTATTGAAAGAAATAGGTCTTTGGCCTGCTTTTCGGTAAGAATCTCGCTCCCTTGGCGTGAAGTTCTGAAAAGGTGGATTACATAATAAGATCATAGCATTTTTTGCTTTTTCACTTAGTATGTCATCCTGATAAATGTCACCTTCTATGATATTCCATCCATTAGAATTTGGAACATCAGCAAGAGTCAGCGACAATCTCGCGATTTCTCGGGCAAATGAGTCTGTCTCAATGCCTATCAGCCGTTGTTTAGCATAATTGTGGAAATAGCTCTTTTCACCATAGGAAAATCTCAACATTCTCAACGCAGACGCCAGAAATGGCGCATGACCACAAGCCGGCTCAAGGACAATTCTTTTCTCTTCTGGAATCTGCTCAATCCACGGCCACAACTGCCAAACAATATAATCAACAAGATATGAAGGTGTTGCATGAATCCCAAGTGCGGACCTTAGATTCTTATCCACAAGAACGTTCTCATACATATATGCAAAAGCTTCTGTCGTCAGATTACTCAGGCTGGCAAATAACTTGATCTGCTCTGCTGCTTTTTTAAGTGCTTGGGCTTGTTGATTAGTTTGAACATCTACAAGTTCTTGTGCTTGATAGTGATTCTTGACCGCCTTAAACACATCATCGACATCGCCAATATCTAACCGTATAAATCCGTTTACTCCCTTGTCCTTAAGAATCTTTGCACAAAGGAGCCAAAACCCTGCTTTAAATATCCATCGTTGGTTCTGGGGTATTTTTAGTTGTTTGTTCGTAAATCCATTGTGGAGGAGGCTAATGACTCGGTTCATCAATCCGCCGAGACGCTCCCCCATTTCATGCTCTAATAAGGGCATCAAACCAACATCAACAAAGCTCAGCTGCTGTGTTGTATCGACGCGTCCAAGATTCTTGGCACGCCAGATTTTGTCGGGTGAAAAATCCTCTTTATGTGTGGAGAAGAAACTTTTAATGTCGTCTTTTAATACCGTTTTCTCAACCTTTGCGCCACATGTCCCTACATTCCACCACTGAAGTGTTCCATTGCAGCAGGCAAATATAACAGGCGCCCCGAACCCTCGGAACTGATTCACATATTCTTCTGTTGCTCCCCGCGATTCATCACATCCGATTACTGATATGCATGATGTACGCGAATCATATACAGGCCTGGCAAATCCTGCTAACGCAACAGTATGTTCTCCTATAACATCCTCATAGACATAGTCCGTTCGCAGCCGGCCATTTGAATAGCCGCATTGCTCCAAATTTGTGCGAACCTGTGAAATCAAACTATCCTGTGCGTTCAAAACAACCCTCCGTAGTCACAGAATCTTCCCGTATCCATATCTACTGATTTATCGGCAAACTGCTCCAACATTGCTTAGAGTTTCCAATCTCGTGAAAATGCTTTTCACAACGATAATTGGCCAACTACACATTACCCTAGGTTTCACCACTCCATTTTACCCGGAAATGATTTTCCCGCAAACCCCTAATTTTGCAAAATAAAACCGCCAAGGAGTAGGACAGAGAGGTTTTCCCTTGTAAAAGCGTCTTTGGATGCTTACAATCCCCCTATTACCAGTTACCAATATCGAGCATCGAACCATGTTTGAGTCATTAACTGAAAAATTCAGTTCTGTTTTCCGGTCGCTGTCCGGCCGGGGCAGAATCACCGAAGCCAACATCTCAGACGCTATGCATGATGTCCGCAAGGCGCTTCTGGAGGCGGACGTCCATTACAACGTGGTAAAGCAGTTCTGCAAGGATGTTACCGCGGCAGCCATCGGCGCCGAGGTGATAAAGAGTCTTCATCCGGGACAAGTTCTGATAAAAATCGTCAACGATAAACTGACCGAGCTGATGGGGCCGG
The DNA here is from genome assembly GCA_903927855.1 of uncultured Planctomycetota bacterium. Taxonomy (GTDB): domain Bacteria; phylum Planctomycetota; class Phycisphaerae; order Sedimentisphaerales; family Anaerobacaceae; genus CAIYOL01. The sequence goes on along the minus strand of CAIYOL010000125.1, from coordinate 6,176 downwards.
TCGATAGTAAAATTTACTTTGTCTCGCCGGGCCCTACGATAATTATGCTGGCGGGGCTTCAGGGCGGCGGCAAGACGACGACGGCGGCAAAGTTAGCCAAATACCTGCTCGCCAAGGGCAAAAAGCCGCTTTTGGTGGCTGACGACCTTCGCAGGCCGGCTGCTATCGAGCAGTTGGTTGTTTTAGGTCAGCAGATAAATACGGAGGTTTACAGGGAGGAGAGCCAGGATTCTGTCAAGGTTGCTAAGAACGGGGTAAAGTACGCCGCAGAGCACGGCTTCGATGTGGTGGTTTTAGATACAGCCGGGCGACTGCATATAGACGAAGAGATGATGAAGGAGGTGGCCGAGGTAGCGAAGGCGGTCAGTCCGCACCAGATTTACCTGGTCTGCGATGCGATGACCGGGCAGGACGCCGTCAATTCAGCCAAGGAGTTCAACGAGCGTCTGGAACTCGATGGCGTTATCCTTACGAAATTGGACGGTGACGCTCGCGGCGGAGCTGCGCTGAGCGTAAAAGCGGTGACCGGCAAGCCCATCAAGTTCGTCGGGGTAGGTGAAAAGACGGACAAGCTCGAAGAGTTTCACCCCGACCGGATGGCCGGCAGAATTCTCGGTATGGGCGACGTTGTAACTCTGGTGGAAAAGGCACAGGAGCAGTTCCAGGCAGAAGAAGCGGAAAAGCTGCAGCAGAAAATGGCAAAGGGCAGCTTCGGCTTCGATGATTTTCTTAAGCAGATGCAGGCCGTCAAGAAAATGGGCGGTATGAAAGATGTGCTCAAGATGATGCCCGGGATGGGTAGTCAAATGGAGGATATGGACTTCGACGAGAGCGAATTGCAGCAGATGGAAGGAATTGTGCATTCGATGACGACCGCCGAGAGGCGCGAGCCGGACATGATAGACTCATCGCGGCGAAGAAGAATAGCAGCAGGGGCGGGAGTGGAAGTTAACGACGTTTCCGGGTTAGTTAAGACATTTACCCGCAGCAGGGACATGATGAAATCGCTCAGCGGCGGAAGTTTAGGCGGACTTAGACGGCTTTTCTCAGGCGGATTTAATATGGATACGCTGGGTGCTGCTATGTCGTCGGGCAAAAAGATAAAACAGCGGTCAAAACGAAAAAGAACAATCATACGAAGAGGAAAGAGAAAACGGCTGTAAAACAAAAGATGTCGATTGAGCAATACCTTGAAAAGGTGGCCAAATTCGCCGGCAGCGAATACGGCAAAATGATAAGAAGCCAATTTAAGGATATTGAAGGCGGCAGCGAACTGGCGATGCTGGCGGCGCCGAGCGCAGAAGAGTTGGAGCAGCTTAAAAAAGCGGTGGCGATAATGACGCCGGACGAAAAAAGCAAAGCCGGCAGTTTGACCGATGAGCAGGTACAAAAAATCGCAGCCGATGCTCAGGTTGACCCAGCGAATTTAGCCATTTTTATCAATGGTTTCGCATTGCATTGCAAAAATTGCAGGATTTAGCGTTCCCGACAGCCGAATCACCCCATACAGGCAAAGACAGATAAAATTTAACCCGCACTTGAAAAAGATTGTCTATTCGTGTAAACTATCCGTCTTTATCAGGCGGCTTATGGATTAAGTAAACGTGTTTCGCGAAGAGTATAAGTAGCGAATATTTATCATAATCGACGAAAGAAAGGGAAAAAATGGCGGTAAAGCTAAGAATGACGCGGATGGGCCGGCGCAATCGGCCATACTTCAGAATCAACGCGATTGATTCACGCACCCCGCGGGATGGGAAAATCATTGAAAAACTGGGACACTACGACCCGATTGAAAAAGACCTGTCCAAACAGATTGTGCTCAACACCGAACGAGTAAAGTATTGGCTCGATAATGGAGCGATACCGTCTGATACGGTTGCGGAGATTCTGCTAAAGCTGGGCATCAAAACCAAATACGTTGAGAAAAGAACTGTTCGCCGGGACAGAGCCAGAGTCATAGCGCGCGGCAAAGGCCAGCCGTTCACAAAAGCGGAACGCGCTGCTATAGAAAAAGCGGCCGCCGAGGTTGCAGAAAAAGCCAAAGTAGACGCAGAGGCGAAGGCAAAAGCCGAGAAAGAGACCAAGGCCAAGGCGGAAGCAGAAACCAAAGCCAAGGCCGAAGCGGAAGCCAAGGCAAAAGCCGAGGCTAAGCCGGAAGAAGAAAAGCCGGAGAAGAAAGAGTAACCGGATTAAGTAAAGAAGGCAGACGAGAGGGATGAGAATCGATATTCTTACACTTTTTCCGGAGATGTTCGAATCGCCTCTGAGTTACTCTATATTAAAGAGGGCTCAGCAGGGGGGTATAGTTGATATCGTTCTCACCAATATAAGAGATTTCGCCGCCGACAAATACAGAAAGGTTGACGACAAGCCGTATGGCGGAGGGCCTGGTATGGTTATGATGCCGGGTCCGATTTTCGATTGCTTTGAACATGTCGAAAAGCTGTCGGCGGAAAAAGGCCGCGTCATTTTGCTTACGCCGCAGGGGCAGAAATTTAACCAGGCAAAAGCGGTTGAGCTAAGCAAAGAAAAACGGCTGATTTTCATTTCCGGCAGATACGAAGGATTCGATGAACGAATCCGCATCGGACTGGGGGCCGAGCAAATCTCGATAGGTGACTATGTGCTTTCCGGCGGGGAGCTGGCGGCCATGGTAGCCATTGATGCGGTGGTCAGACTGTTGCCCGGAGCGGTGGGTGATGAAGATTGCCCCAAGGACGATTCCTTCAGCGAGTCCGCCGACGGCGGGTTGGAGTATCCGCAATATACCAGGCCCGAAGTTTTTCGCGGGATGAAGGTTCCTGACATTCTTTTAAGCGGCGACCACGGCAAAATAGCCGAATGGCGGCGCCAGCAGGGCCTTGAGCGGACCAAAAAATGGCGTCCGGACCTGCTAAACAGCGGAAAAAAGGAAATATAAAAAAAACCTTGCTCTAATTTCAGAATTTTAGTAGAATCTGGCGTTTTCCGTTAGGGCATTATACAGGACTGGATTTTTTAACCAATCCGCCGTCGCCAAGGCTATGGCGGACAAGAAATAGAGATAAGAGGAAAACCGGTGAAAACTGAAATACTGGATGCTGTTGAGAGTAAAAGTCTCAAAAAGGACATACCGCATTTTGAGGTAGGCGACATTGTGGATGTGCGGTGCAGAATCAAAGAAGGCGATAAAGAGCGCATACAGGTATTCACCGGCACAGTAATCGCCCGCAAAGGTCGCGGGATTAACGAAACCTTCACGGTGCGGCGAATCGTGGATGAGGAGGGGGTAGAGCGGGTTTTCCCGCTTCATTCGCCGAACGTGGTTGATGTTCAGCAGGTCCGAAGCGGCAAAACAAGACGTGCAAAACTATATTATCTCCGCAAGCGAACCGGCAAATCGGTCAAGCTGACTCAGAAGCCCGGCAAGCGAATAACTATCGATGAATAATTATTAATTGTTCTCTGCCGGTTGTCTTTGACGCTTTTTTCAATCTTCCAATAATCAATTTATGATTGGTTTGCTGCTGAATAGGGGTAAGCTGTTGGCTGACAGAGAAAAGCTCGGCCGATGGGGCGAGAAGCGCTGCGAGGGCTTTCTCAAAAAGAAAGGTTTTAAGAAACTCACCCGTAACTTTTCCTGCAGGGGCGGCGAAATTGATTTGATTATGGTCGATAGCGAGGGGGCCATCGTCTTTGTCGAGGTCAAAACCAGGGCGGACGAAACCTTTGAGGCAACTGAGTCGGCTATCACTCCTTCCAAAAAAGCCAGATTGAAAAAGGCCGCCCGGTATTTTCTCGCAACTCACAATATAAAGAACAGACCCTTTCGTTTCGATGTTGTTACGATAGTTCTCGGCCAAAAAGGCCGACCACAGATAAGACATTACGAAAACGCATTCGTGCCATAGAAATATGAGTAATTTTGGCGAAACACTATTTGGGAACAGTAGATTTGTAAAAATGGCACTTAGTCCCTTCGTTCTGCTTTTTGCAATCCTTATGCCTTTCCTTGTTGAAAAGTGGTCGTTGATAGCGATTGTCATTATGGCAGGTATGGAACTTGCGTGCGTTTCTTTGCTTATGGGTTTCTGGCTATCGGCAAAAGTTAGCCGTTGGGCGTTTCGAGTACTCACAGGATTGGTCTTTCTCGCATATAGCGTCTATCTCATCTATGAGTTCTTTTTTAGCAAGTCATCCTTCAGATTAATAGGGAGCCGGGGGGAAGACTCGCCGCGCAATGCGCTGCTCGGATTTATTTTCATTGGTTTGCCCTGCTTGTGGTATACACTCTTCGGCAGGTTTACACTCAGACCATCGTTGCAAGAACTGGATATTAGTAAATCGGATGACAAGGCCGGGGATGATATAGAGTAGAGCCAATTCAACGGATTGTTTTTGAAAGATTTATGGAACTGATAGATACACATTGTCATTTGACGTTCGAGGGACTGGCTGAAAATGTCGCGGCTGTTATTGAGCGCAGCAAGGCGGCCGGCGTCACCGGCTGGATAACTGTCGGCACCGACCCGCAGGAAAACCAAAAGGCGGTCGAGCTTGCGAGCAAATTCGAGAATATGTATGCTGCTGTCGGAATTCATCCGCACGATGCGAGGACCGTAACGGCAGATACGCTCAAAGAGCTGCGGGAAATTGCTCAACATAAAAAGATAGTTGCCATCGGCGAGACGGGGCTGGATTACCATTACAATTTTTCGTCGCACGATGAGCAGAAAAGTGTGTTTGCCGAGCACCTGAAAATCGCCGCTGAACTGAATCTGCCGGTGGTTGTCCATTGTCGGGAGGCCTTTGATGAAACGATGGAGATTTTGGAGCAGCACAGCAGTAATGTTAAGAAGGTAGTCTTTCATTGCTTCTCCGGCTCGGCTGAGGAGGCGGAAACCATCCTCGACAAGGGCTTTTACATTTCTTTCACCGGCGTAGTTACTTTCAAGAATGCAGAGACAATCCGGGAGGCTGCGCAAATCGTGCCGATGGACAGGCTGATGGTCGAGACTGATTGTCCATATATGTCGCCTGAGCCGATGCGGAAGCAAAAGATAAATGAGCCGGCACTTATGGTTCACACCGCAAGGCGATTGGCTGAATTGAAGGGGATGGACTTGGGGGATTTTGCGGAAGCAGTAACCACCACAAGCAAAACGTTTTTCGGGCTGCTGGTGGTAAAGACATAGGTTTTTGTTGTCTTATTTGGCCAAGTGTCTAAAGACATCAGAAACAGCTTTAACAGTATTAAAAGCGGGGTTTTGGGGGGTGACTTGACTTTTTATCAAATCGGGCTATATTATGTAGCCAACCATTTATAAATCCGCCTTCGGCGGATAAACAAGTTGGCGGTTTGGGATGAACTTATCATCGGAGAATTCGGGCAATCATCAGTCCGAGGGTGTAAACGGTTTCCTTCATAAAGGACAGGCGATTAGAAGAAGATGGCAGTATTTTTTGAGCAGTCGGTAGTAAATCAGGTCCAGCAGGCCAACGATATCGTTGACGTAATAAGCGAGCACGTGAATCTGGTGAAAAAGGGCAGAGAAATGGTGGGGCTGTGCCCGTTCCACGAAGACCACCGGCCGAGCATGAACGTCAACGCCGTCAAGCAGATATTCAAGTGCTTTGCCTGCGGGGCCGGCGGCGACGTGTTCAAGTTCGTCCAGATGCGGGAAGGGCTGTCTTTTTCCCAGGCGATAGAAAGACTGGCCGAACGCGCAGGCATAAAATTAAAACCCAGAGCACAAGACACGAGACGCCAGAGGCAAGACTCGGAGGTTGACCCCAATAGTTTGGCAAGGGTCAATGAGTGGGCGGCCAAATACTTTCAGGCAAATCTCCAAGACGAAAAAAAAGGCAAAGTTGCCCGGGATTATCTTGCTCAAAGGCAAATCCCTCAGGAAAGCGTTAAAAAATGGCGGCTTGGCTTCGCCATCAATTCGCAGGACGGCTTACTTAAAGCCGCAAGTGCAAAAAATATCCCTACGAAACTATTGGAACAGGCGGGGCTGGTTGTGGGACAGGCGGGCAGCGGCTTGAGTGATAAATTCGTGAACAGGTTAATGTTCACTATTACCGACGTGACGGGAAGGGTAATCGGCTTCGGCGGACGGATTCTGGAGGGAGAAGGCGCCAAGTATATAAATTCGCCGACAACAGCCCTGTTCGACAAAAGTAATACGCTA
>CAIYOL010000124.1 GCA_903927855.1 uncultured Planctomycetota bacterium | reverse complement strand
TCAGCCAGTTCTTCCACGGCTCTTTCACGAACTACCGGAGCAAGCAAATTCTCGACAGGAACATAGTCATCCGTTAATACAATTCCGCGGGATTTTCTCTTTAGGAGATTTTTGTCAGATTCGCTTAAGTACCACAACTTAAGTTTCTTGTCATACATCGAAATAACGCTATTCGGGTCAAAATAACGTTTGGCGGCGACAAGCACGTAAGTCTCTCGAATTGAGGGCGCTGTAACGTAATCTACAACCACGTGAACGTAGGGGAACGTTTCCTCCAGCGTATTGATTACCGCGCCGAGGAATAGACCGCTGTCGAATACGTCTATGACGTTTATCATATATACGCCGTCGTCGGTCAGAATTTTTGCGATTTTATCATTGAATTCCCTGGTTACGAGCTGAAACGGTACGGAATAATCGTTAAACGCATCTTCGTAGATAAAACTATATCGCGGTATTTCCTCGCCGTTGTGCTGCTTTTCCAGCAACCCGTCAACGTAATTGCGGGCATCCATGTAAATTGTGTTAATCGAGGTATTTCTATCAAGCCCAAAGGCCTGTATGGCTGCTTCGGTTACCGCAGGGTCGATTTCGACTACGTCTATACGGCTGCCGGGCCAGCGTTTTTCAACGTATCGCGGAAAAACGTATCCTCCGCCGCCGATAGCCATTACGGAAGGCTTGCTCTTGTCTTTGGCAAGTCCCTCGGTCAGGTCGGCGTAGAGCTTCGTATAGAAATACTGCAGGTTTGATACATCGTTCATTATAATTTCACTGTGTACGAGTTTATCCTGTATAAATCTGCGGGTATCCGGGTCTTTGGATAGCTGCTTCACGCCGATGTATGAGTACTGGCTTTCAGTTTCATAGAGAATGCTCGGGTCGGCTGGTTTTCTTACCTCAAGAGCTGAGCCGACACTCTCAGCCCATTTGACAGGCACCATTCCCATACTCATTAAAACAATGAATATTACCGCCCACAGGTACAGCACCCACAGTCTGTACCAGTAAAGGATAGCCATCAGTAGCAGAACAGCCGCGACAATCCAGACGATAGCAGTGGTTCCCATCGCAGCTATCAGGTAGAACCCTGTAAGAAACGTGCCAATAATGCTGCCTGCCGCTCCACAGGCATATATGTCCCCAACGGTTCTGCCTGTCGGCAATCCTTTATCAAGGGCCATTTTCGCAACCACCGGACTTATTGTTCCCAGCAGTGTTGACGGCAGCATGAAAACCAAAGATACATGGATGAATATATGTACCGGCCAGCTTAACTTCCATAACCAGAACCACTCGCCCACAAGATTATTCAGGATGATAACTATCACACACGCTGCTGAGGAAATCCCCAAAACAGCAGCTAACACCTTTCTTGCAGGGAAGCGGTCTGCGATACGGCCGCCCAGATAATTGCCTATGGTAATGCCCATCAGAACTACGCCTATGACCGATGTCCATGTGTATAGTGACGCCCCGAGTTGACGGGCGATTATGCGGCCTGCAACCAGTTCCAGCACCATTATGCAGGCACTAGAGATAAATACGGTAACGCTGGGAATGAGAATTGGGGAAAAACCTCTGGATTTGCTCATATCTATCTTTCCTTCTGTTGTGTCACAAAAAGTATAATACATTTGTATTCCGACTGCAAGTCAAAAACAAATTGACATAACCGCGTGTTCTTTCTACTATTAAGAAACCGGAGACCGTAAAGCTTGAAATGCAGAAGCAACGAATTCCGCAGTTTTAACTTTTGATTTTTAAGTCTGATTTTCTAATATGCCGAGCCATAATTTAGCATACATCAAGATAGACGAGATGGAAATCATCGGATATTCGGTCGCAGCCGAGGAAACCGTTGTTGCAATGCCGCAGTTGGACGTTTGCTTCGATATCGGAAAGGCTCCTAACCAGGTTATTTCCATAAACAATATCCTGCTCACGCACGGGCATATGGACCACGCTGCCGGCATTGCATATTATCTGTCACACCGAAATTTTTGCGGCCAATCGCCGGGAACAATTTTGGCTCCTGAGAATCTGCTGGGCCCGATGAGAGAAATAATAGATGCCTGGTCTCGCCTGGACGGCAATAAAATCCCTGCCAACCTCGTTGGTGTAAAAGCCGGCGACGAGTATCAGATAAAGCCCAATCTCTTCACGAGGGTATTTCCCACGAAGCACAGCAAGGGCTCTGTTGGCTATAGCGTAATTGAAAAGCGGAAAAAAATTAAACCCGAATACGCAACCCTTACAGCACCGCAAATCGTCGAGTTAAAAAAGCAGAATGTTGAAATCGACTATCCTCTTGAGATTCCGATAGTTACCTACCTCGGCGATACCCAGTACGTCGATTTCTCCCAGCTTGATTACATCGCCGCCAGCAAAATACTAATCGCCGAGTGCACCTTCTATATCGACGAGCACGCCGACAGGGCATTGGCAGGCCGGCATATGCATATCGGTGAGTTCGCCCAGTTAGTCCGCAAGCTTAACAATCAGCATATCATTGTCACCCATACCACGCAGCGGACTCCTATGAGCCAAATCCGCAGGATACTTAAAGACGAAATACCGGCCGATATTTATGACAGAATAATCCTGCTTATGGACAAAAGACGCAAATAATCGGGAGATGCTTCAAACTTTAGCTCACTGCTTTTTTCTTACTTCTTCCTTGATTCGCTGGATATGTCCCCGGCCCAGCGCCTTTACTTCGCACCCGAGCTCGAAATACCGCCGGATTCTCTCGTCGTCCAGTATGCCGAAGCAGTCAATCACCGCCAGAGGTGCGCCTGCCCATTCGACTATTTTGTCTGGGTGAAGTTGCAGATACGGCTCGTGCCCGACAGCAAGTATAATCGCCTGGGCACCTTTAAGAGCGGACGCAAGGTCGTGCTGAACGCGGATATTAACCAGCTCATCCTGGTTGCGGAAGAACCTTGCCAGCGAGTGTCCCGCTGACGGGTATGTGTCCTGACTTTCCAGTTCGTACCAGTGTTCCAGATACGGGTCGTGCACCCGCATCTCCGCTCCCATCTCGGTCAGCTTTCGAACGACTATTTCCGAACCGCTGTAGCGTGTGTCGGCTACGTCCTGCCGATAGCTGGCCCCGCACAAAAGTATACGCGTGCCTGCTGTCTGCCTGCCCATATTGCGAAGGGCGTCTCTCGTCAATGTCGCCGCGTGAAGACCGCGGGTGTCGTTGATATCGATTGCCATTGGTGTTATCTTGAATATGTCATCACTGAAGCCGAGTATGTGTTTGTATGCCCAGTATCCTAAGCCGCCGTCTTTCGGCAGGCAGTATCCGCCTACGCCCGGCCCCGGGAATATCATATTGCTGTGTGTTGGCCGGACCTTAATCGCATTGATGACTTTAATCAGGTCAACGCCGTTGTGCTCCGCGAACAAACTCCACTCGTCAAGAAACGCAAGTGTCGTCGCCCGATAGGAATTTTCGACAATCTTCGTGGTCTCTGATTCAATAGGCCGGTCCATAATTGTCAGCGGAAATTTCTCAGTGTTTAGCACTTCTCGCAGAAATTTTTCCACGCGTTTTTTCGCTTCCGCGTTACAGCCGGAACAAACCCGCCAGAAATCCCGTATCGATGAAACGTAATTCCTGCCTGGCATCACCCTCTCGAAGCTGTGGGCCAGAAGCGGCTCCGACTTTATACCGCGTGCCTCAAATGCCTTCTTCATAATCGGCCAGGCGACAAATTCCGTCGTTCCCGGTGCAACGGTCGTCTCAATCAGCGTCAAACAGGACGCCGGCACCCTTTCACTTATAGTCTTAATCGTTGCTTCCAGCGCGCCCATTTCCGTAGTGCCGGTTCGCATGTTGCCGAGGTCGTTCTTTGTATAATCGCACTGAACATCCACTACCACGCAATCCGCTAATTTCAAACAGTCGTCATTGTAGGTGGCTACAAGCGTCTTTTTCTCCAGCACGCAGCGTTTTATCATCGGCTCGACCTCTGGGTCTTCCGCTTTCACAGGTGACAACCCTTGATTAAGCAGCGGAATCTTCCAGTAGCTTCGGGGGCTGGGACGCTGACAGCCGATGACGAACTTGCTCGGCTTGCCGCTTCTTTTGTCGACGGTATCGGCGACAATTGCCGCCATGACCGCCCCGACAAAACCGACGCCCATCACTACGACGATTTCTTTGCCTTCGCCGCGAGCCGCCTTTACCAGGGACTCAATGCGTTTAAGTTCTCCGGCGTACTCACCCTTTTCAGGGACGGCAAACTTTTCACCTTCCGGACTCACTGAATAGTTGCTCATTCTTTAACACCTTAAAATTATATGTTGTACCCTTATTATTAGAAACCCGTCCAGATTGGGCCCTGTTGCTCCTCAGAACGGATGGGAGTCTATCCTGTCGGCCGAAAAATTTCAACAGAATTGTTTTGTACGGCCGGCCTGTGGTGAGCACCTGCGGACAAAGTCGAAGGGTTTATCCGGTGGGTTAATTTCCTTGATTTCGAGGGTTACTTCGGAAATTTCCTTGTTTTTTAGCAATTTTTTATAGATTTGAGAAAATTATTGTAACACCTAAGCGGTTTTGTGCATCTTTAGTAATGTAAAATATCTGTTTTTGATACCTTGTCTATGATATAATACTCAATAAGGTGTAATTTAGGAGGCGAGCCTTATGAAAAAGCCGGTTTTTGCTTTTGTCTTTCTGCTTTTAACCGTTCCCTGCCTTGCGGAAATAATCATCGTCGATAAAGAATGGCCTTACGATTTTAATAACATTCAGGCGGCAATCGACTATTCCAGTAATGGCGACTATATCATTGTCTTCCCCGGTACATACACCGGCCCCGGCAACTACGATATCGATTTCCTCGGCAAAGCTGTCACGGTTCGAAGCATCGACCCGACAGACCCTTACTTCGTCGCTGCCACTATTATCGACTGCAATGGCACTGAAGACGAACCCTTCCACAGCGGGTTCAATTTCTACCATGGCGAAGATGCCAATTCCACTCTTGCCGGATTTACCATTACAAACAGCTACGGTGCTATCCAATGCGAAAGCAGCCCTGCAATTACCAACTGTACTATAACCGGTAACTTAGCAGATAGAGATAGAGGTGGTGGAATCTACTGCGACTATCGAAGCAGCCCCGCAATTACAAACTGCATTATCAGCGGAAATACAGCCACCGAAGGCGGTGGAATCTACTGCGATTATGAAAGCAGCCCTAAAATTACCGGCTGCATTATCAGCGGAAATACAATAACAGGCATGGGCGGCGGAATATACTGCTATTATGGAAGTAGCCCAAAGATTACTAATTGCGCAATAACCGATAACTCTGCCAGTCAGGGCGGTGGTATCTTCTGTTTCAGCGAAGGTAGCGGGGTAATTACTAATTGTACAATCACAGGCAACTCAGCCGTGGCCGATGGCGGCGGAATCTACTGCGGCACGGGCATCTCAAAGGTTACCAACTGTACGATAAGCGGCAACTCCGCCAAACACAACGGCGGTGGAATGTACTTCGAAACTGCCTCGTCACCAATGTTGGTAACAAACAGTATTATTTGGGGTAACAACGATATCAGTGGGCGAGGCCAATCCGCTCAAGTTTACAGAGGAAACCCCAAAGTATGGTTCAGTTGTATCCAGGACGATAATCCCAACGATGCCAACATCCCATTCGATGCAAACAATGGCAACATCGACGACGACCCTTGCTTTGCAGGGCCCGGTTTCTGGGATGTGAACGGCTTCTGGCACGATGGTGACTATCATTTGCTCTCCGCCTCGCCCTGCATTGAAACTGGAGACCCTTATTATACTTATCACCTCGGTGACATTGATATGGATGGCCAGCCCCGCCTGATGGGCCGGTACGTCGACATGGGTGCCGACGAGTTTGAACTTTCAGTTATAGCCGTCACCAAACCGCAGGCCGGCGACGTCTGGGCTGCCGGCAGCACTCACGAAATCAATTGGGATAGCTGCGATATAACCGGCACGGTTGACATTTATTACAGCGATAATAATGGCGTTGACTGGGTAAAGATTGATAATGCCCCCGATACCGGCAGCTTCACCTGGCATCTGCCGGAGGCGGTCGATTCTAACCTCTGTCTCGTTTCAGTTGAACCCAATGTACCTGTCTCTAATCTCATTTCTACCCCGGGAGGTCTTTTTACGATTCACCCCTGTCCCCCCGGCCCGCCCGTTGCATCGGCGTGGAAATCACTTGGCGGCAATTTTGACAGGTCTGGTTTAAGCCGGAATTATGGCCCGGAATTGGGCTGTATCAAATGGCAGTTCCATACGAATGCACCCGTATCAGCAAGTCCTTCAGTTGGTGTTGCCGGCAGGGTGTATCTGGCCTGCGAAGATGGCAATCTATACACCCTCGATGCCAATGGATTGCTTTTGTGGAGTTACGATACGAATTCGCCGCTTCTCAGTTCACCCTCGATAGGTCCTGACGGCTCCTTATATGTTGGCGCCGAAAACGGAAAGCTTTACGCATTTGATATCGATGGAAAGCTGCGATGGACTCATAGTACCGATGACTCCATTTACTCCTCGCCGGCGGTGTCAGCGAACGGCAATGTATATGCCTGCTCACAGGATGGTACCCTTTACGCGTTGGGCCGCGATGGTAGCGAGTTGTGGACCTTTGAAACTGATAGTTTATCTGCTGTGACCACCGGCTCCATTTTTGCCTCCCCGGCAATAGGCCTCAACGACACCATCTACATCGCAGGATTGTATGACCCCAATCTCTATGCGCTGGACCCAAACACTGGCAGCGTTAAATGGAGCTGCTCTTTCTTAGACCCCTGTGAACCGAACAGCCCAAGACTCCGCCCATTTGTCTCCCCCGTTGTCGCACCGAACGGCACCATATACCAGACATTACTCTGCAATCCCAGACGGCTTATTGGGTCGGGGGACTTCCTGTCGTCTTGGTATGATTCCAGACTTTACGCAATCGACCCGGATAACGGAAACATAATTTGGTCAACGAATATGACCGAAACCGCGACGCAGACTGAACCGGAAAACCCCCAGCCGCCGGAACCGAATTATTGGTTTGAAAATTATCACGTTGATGCACTGAGTAAGGGTATTCCTCCGTATCCGTACACTGACATGGAAATGCACAGAGACATTGTGCGGTATTACCGTGTGTGTAATTCGAGTTCGTCCGAGTCCGCTTTAGGCCCGGATGGTACAATTTACGTCTGCTTCGACGACCAGTACCTCCGTGCCGTTGACCCCAATGGAGCTATTAAGTGGGTAACTTCACTGGGCTGGTTCGGCGGCTTTACAATGACCGTTGACAGTAATGGCCTCATCTATGCCGCAAGTGATGATGGTTACCTTTGTGTGCTTGACCCCGATGGCAAAGAAATCGCCCGCTTCCAGAGCGATGATTGGCTGAGTTTCCCTGTAATAACTGCGGATAACACAATGGTAGTCTGCGATGAAAATAATACCGTTTGGGCTATTAGTGGCAGCGGCTGCGGAGGACAACCCGCCGCACTACACAGGCTGCAGGACTTAAGCGCTGACTGGGCCGTGAGCTTTGAGGACTTTGTTTTAATGGCAAACGATTGGCTTAAGAT
>CAIYOL010000123.1 GCA_903927855.1 uncultured Planctomycetota bacterium | reverse complement strand
TCCATCGCATATCGGTGCTGTTCACATCCAGCACCGCCCCCCTGCTGTCTAATGCCGGAAGGGCTGTTTCGCTCGTTTGTCTCTCCTGGAAATGCCGCGCCAGCAGCATCTCGGTTTTTGCTCGACCGGCATCGAGAACGGCATTTTTTGTCAATTGCCCCATCCAGATATAAGGCAGAAGCAGCGCCAGTATAAGCACCAGCGCTACCGCCAGTCCGAATGCTACCCTGCACTTTCCCGCCAGCGAAAACGGCGACAAATGCAAAATCGCCAGAATCTTATGATAAATTTGACGTATATACTGCCACATAAATTCAAAATTTACCGCTGACCATCGGGTTTTTTCTGTCGTTTATCGCTTTAACTTCGTACGCAGCTATTGCTTTTGCTCTTCTGTTTTCTGCTCGATTACGTGTGAGTGTTTTTGTGTTCGCAGGTTCAGCTCATCTAATTGTTTCTGGTCAACCTCGCTCGGCGCTTCAGTCATTAGACACTGGCCCCGCTGGGTCTTCGGAAATGCGATGACGTCCCTTATATTCTCAGTGCCGGTAAGAAGCATAATCATCCTGTCCAGCCCGAATGCTATTCCGCCGTGCGGCGGAGCGCCGTATTCTAACGCCCGCAAAAAGAAACCAAACCGCTGCTGCGCCTGTTCCTTCGAGATTTTTAGTAACCCAAATACTTTCTCTTGAACTTTCGGGTCGTGGATACGAATGCTTCCCCCTCCGATTTCGTAGCCGTTGACGACAATGTCGTATGCCTGCGAGCGGATATTGGCAGGGTCGCTGTCGATTTTATGCAATTCCTCCGGCACAGGCGCCGTGAACGGATGGTGCAGTGAGTCATATCGCTTCTCGTCCTCGTTCCATTCGAACAGCGGGAACTCCACCACCCACACAAACTCGAACGCTTTTTCGTCGTAAAGCTTCAGGTCTCTCGCTATTTTGCACCGCAGCGGCGCCAGCGCCTTATTGACGCCTTTCTCGGCATCGGCGACCAGCAGAACCAAATCCCCGTCTTTGGCGCCGAATCGCTCGATTATCTGCTGGAGCTGCTCTGCGCTGAAGAACTTCGCTATGCTGCTGGCCAGCGTCACCTTGTCGTTTTCTTTTTTGGCCTTCAGCCACGCCAGCCCTTTTGCCCCGTAGTCTGCTGCAAATTCGGTCAGCGTCTTTTCAATATCGCTTCTGGAATATTTTTCGCCGCCACTCGGAACGCAAAGCCCTTTCACTATCCCGCCTTTTTCAACAGCCGAGGTGAATACCTTGAATGCGCTTGCCTTTGCAATATCGGTAATGTCGCGTAATTTCATATCGAACCGCAAATCAGGCCTGTCGATTCCGTAGTCGTCCATCGCCTCTTTGTAGGTCATTCGCCGCATCGGCGCCACAACGTCCACACCCAGAATCTGCTTCCATAGTTTCGCCACTAAGTTTTCGTGAACTCCGATTATGTCGTTGCAGTCCACGAAGCTCATCTCGACATCGATTTGCGTAAATTCCGCCTGCCGGTCGGCCCGCGGGTCCTCGTCACGGAAGCACCGGACTATCTGAAAGTATTTGTCAACGCCGCCAACCATCAGAATCTGTTTGAATAATTGCGGCGACTGCGGCAGAGCGTAAAAACAATTCGGCATCAGCCTGCTCGGTACTAAGAAATCTCTTGCTCCTTCCGGCGTGCTCTTGGCCAGCATCGGCGTTTCTATCTCCAGGAAACCCAGCCGGTCGAAATAATCCCGCACCAGTTTCATCACCCGATGACGCACCCGCAGCATCTTTTGCATCTCAGGCCGGCGAAGGTCTATATATCGCTTGGCAAGACGTATCTCCTCTCCCGTCTTTATCCCGTCCTCGATTTCGAAAGGAGGCGTCTTCGAAGTGTTGAGGGTTTCCAGCTCCTGCACCATTACTTCGATTTGACCTGTTGGAAGTTTCGGATTTTCCAGCCCCTCGCCTCGCGGCTGAACCGTACCTCTGGCCGCCATCACCCACTCGCAGCGTACCGCCCTTGCTTGCTTGTGAATTTCAGGCTGGGCTTCAGGGTTAAAAACCAGTTGGGTCAGGCCTTCTTTGTCCCGAAGGTCGATGAATACCAACCCGCCGTGGTCGCGATAGGAATGCACCCAGCCGGCTAAAGTCACTTTTCTGCCGGCGTCCTCAAGCCGAAGCTGTCCGCAATTATGTGTTCTTTTGAGCCTCATAGTATCTTTCTAGCAAAACGCCAAACTCTACTTGTGGCTAAGCCACCTGCTATACGCTAATCCAGAACTATTGGGGTAGTCTAACCGCCGCAGGCGGGTTTCGTCAACACTCGTCCGCCGTAGATTTATCGAAGGCGGAACGGCTCGAAAGATTTGGGGGCCTCTAAAATTTCACGGTATAAGAGAACGAGCACCACAGCTCATCTTCTTCATTAATCGATTTATCCATCGTCTTCTGATAATATATGGCAGGGGTAAAACCGCCGGGGCCGAACTCGATATAACTGGAAAGTCCCCACGTCGTATATGCCCACTCATGGTCAAAATTGCAACTGCCCTGTCCATCGTTATATGCAATATCCCAGCTAAACGTCAGCGGCAGGTCAACTTTGGGGGCATTGAAATCATAAGTAATTCCGAATGTATGTAAAAAGCCTTCCATTTTAAGGTCAGCAGCTTCGCAGTGGCCGTGGGCGCAATAGACGTAGCTCAGTGTATAACTCGGCACTACGCCGAAAGGAAGAACATCAGGCCAGGAGAAAGAACCTTCAATTTCCTCGCAATCCGCCTTCTTTGATGACTGGCGAAAATAGTCGTAATACAACCATTTCACTTCGTAATCAGTTTTAAACCGCCTGCCCTCGAACAAACTGTTTCCATAAGCCGCCCAATAATCCAGTTCTTCGTCTTTTACAAAACCGCTGCTGCACGCCGAAGACTTCCACACGCCCGTGCTGAATCCGCTTCCGAATAAATCGAAAGTAACACTTGGCTGAAACGCTGCGCGGCCGTTATATAAATCCTGTCCGTGCCAGATGTATTTACTGACCCACGTTGCATCCAGTTCCACCCCCAATTTATTGGCTTTTTCTTCCGCTCCGGTATCTTCAGCCAACACAGGGCTTACCGCAAAAATTAGTCCTATAATGATTGCGATAGCATTTTTCATTTCGGCCCCTTCACTTAAATGGGTTCAGTATAAACCATTGCCTGTCTTTTATACTTATTTGTCGTCTAAACCGGTTAATTAACAGCAGAATTTAGACGAAAAAGTAACAATACCTGTGTCGATAACGTTCTGATTTGATAAATAGTTATGAACCTGGGTTGGTAAAAAGTGAAACTTAAGATATCACTCAGCGAAAAAGTATTACTCGGCATTGGGTCTCTTGTTATATTGGCCCTCGCGGAAGCGCTCTATATTTCACATACGATGGTGCTGGGTAGTTTCACCAGGCTCGAAGAGCAGGAAATCCGCACCGATGTCGAACGCGCTCAAAGAAGTATTCAAGGAGAATTAGAGAATTTAGCTTCGATATGCGAAGACTGGGCCCAATGGGACGACACGCGAAATTTCATGCTTGGTCAGGCCCCCGATTACAACACGGGCAATCTTTCTGCTGAGGCCATTGCAAACTTAAACCTGAACTTCATGATATTCTTAGACACCTCCGGCAGGATATTCCATGTTGCAGCCGTTGATATCAAAGAAGAAGCTTTCGTGGAGGCCCCTCCATCGCTGATAGACCGTATTCTTGCCGACAAGCTGCTTTTGGGCCTCAAAGACCCGGCAGAAAAAGAATTGGGCCTGATAATTCTGCCGGATGAGATTGCTATGGTGGCTGCT
Source organism: uncultured Planctomycetota bacterium (assembly GCA_903927855.1). Classification (GTDB taxonomy): domain Bacteria; phylum Planctomycetota; class Phycisphaerae; order Sedimentisphaerales; family Anaerobacaceae; genus CAIYOL01. The sequence continues at coordinate 3,291 of CAIYOL010000123.1, read as the reverse complement.
ATGCCGATTTCCAATAGCAAGGGCGAGGGGCCTGTTAGCGGAACGTTTATAATGGGGCGATACTTAAATGACAATTTAATAAAAACTATCAGCGAAAAGATGCTTCTCGATATCAGCGTCGCGCATAACAACGGCCAGACAGAAACAGCTGGTTTTGTCCAGGCCGATGCCGACTCATCCAAAAACAACAATATCGTCGTCCGGATACTCGACGAATATAATGCCGCCGGTTTTACAAACATCTATGATATCGACGGCAATAAATACATTGCCTTGAAAGTGAACGTGCCGCGAGAAATTTACAACCGCGGTCATCAGACTGTTCATTACTTTATGATGGTTATAGCATTGACCGTCGTAATTATGCTGGCGACCCTCCTGCTCGTTATGCAAAAAATCGTGCTGCGGCCGATTAACAGACTGACTAAAAATTTCATCAATATCGGCAGCAACTACGGCGGAAGCACAAAACTTTATACCGAAAGAGGGGATGAAATAGGAAGTCTTGCAAGGTCGTTCGAACTAGTTATGAAAAACCTTAAAAAGAAAATGTCGGACCTGAACGACAGCGAGAAGCGGTTTGAGGAGGTGGCTGAAAATTCCGGCGACTGGATTTGGGAAGTTAACGCCGAGGGATTATACACTTATTCGAGCCCCGTCGTGGAAAAAATACTCGGCTATAAGCCTGAGGAGATTGTCGGGAAAAAATGTTTTTATGATTTCTTCGCCCCAAACCGGAAAGAGGAATTAAGCAAAGCGGCTTTGGAGGCTTTTGCTAAACGGGAGAAATTTAGCGTCCTTATCAATCCAAATATACATAAAAATGGACGCACCGTAATTTTAGAGACATACGGCTCTCCAATTGTGGATGGTGATGGAAATCTTTGTGGATACAGGGGGGTAGATAGAGACATTACCGAGCGCAAGCAGGCCGAGGAACGACTCCTTGCTGTCAACTCGCTCCAAAAACTTCTCCTGCCCCCGGCTCCAATCGAACAAAAGCTCAAGTTTGTTACCGACAACGTAGTGCAAATGCTTGATGCCGACTTTGCAAGGGTCTGGACCATCAAACCCGGAGACCGCTGCGACGCCGGCTGCGTCCACGCCGAAGCTACCGAGGGACCGCACGTCTGTAAGTTCAGAGACAAGTGCCTGCACCTGATGGCAAGCTCCGGCCACTACACCCACCTCGACGGAAAAGTCCATCGCAGGGTGCCCTTTGGCTGTTACAAAATCGGGCTGATTGCCGCTGGGCAGCAGGACAGGTTCCTCACCAATAATGCAGCAACCGACCCGCGCGTTCACAATCACGACTGGGTCAAAGAGCTCGGTTTGGTGTCCTTTGCCGGCTATCGCCTAATGCACACCGACGGCACGCCCCTGGGCGTGCTGGCCCTCTTCAGCAAGCATCCCATCTCACCTGAAGAGAACGCCATCCTTGAGGGAATCGCGCATTCGACCTCTATGGTAATCCACACGTCGCGGATAGAAGAGGAAACCAAAAAATCAAGAAAAGTTCTTCAGGACATGATCGACGCTATGCCGTTCGGTGTCATTGTTGTCGGAAAAGACAAAAAAATCAGACACGCCAACAACGCCGCCCAGCATACTTCGGGCTACAGCAAAGAAGAGCTGGTGGGGCAGTTATGCCATAAGACTTTGTGTCCCGCTGAAGAAAACGCCTGTCCTATTTTTGACCTGAATCAGAAGCTTGACCGTTCCGAAAAACTGTTGGTCGCAAAGGACGGCAGGCGTATCCCGATATTTAAAAGTGTTTTACAGCTCAGACTGGACAACGAGGATGTGTTGCTTGAAGCCTTTATGGATATCACCGAACGCAAGAAAATGGAGGATGCGCTGCGGAAAAACGAGGAATTCACCAAACGTGTAATCGAAAGCAGCAGCGACTGCATCAAAGTCCTCGATTTGGAAGGGCGTCTATTGTCGATGAGTGAAGGCGGACAGAAACTGCTGGAAATCGACGATATGGCCCCTTATCTGAATATGTCATTTATTGATTTTTGGAAGGGCAAGGAAAGGGAGGATTGCATCCAGGCAATTTCAAAGGCCAAGCAGGGCGAAACAGGCGTCTTTTATGGGTATTTCGAAACAGTCAAAGGTAAGCCGAAGTGGTGGGAGATTATCGTTACGCCGATTAAAGAGGCTGATGGCAGCGTTAGCCGTTTGTTGGCTGTCTCACGCGACATCACCGAACGCGAAAAGGCAGAGAAAGCACTTGAAAAGCTCAATAAAGACTTGAAATCTACCGTTGCCCTTTTAACACAGTCCAACAGACAGCTTAGCGAGTTTGCCTATTCGGCTGCGCATGACCTCAAAACACCTCTGCGAGGTATCAATATCCTCTCACAGTGGCTTGTCCATGATTACCCGGAGAAATTTGACGACAAAGGTCGACAACTAATTGACCTCCTGACAAGAAACGTCGGACGGATTAATAAACTGATAAATGCAATCCTGTATTGCTCTACAATTACCAGGGAAAAACACAGAGAACATCCTATCGACTTTAACAAGCTGATCGGGACAATCCTTGTCGAAATCAGGCCGCCTCCGAACATAAAAATCACCATCAACAAAAATTTGCCTGTTGTGATTTGCAGAGAAGGACACTTCAGGCAGGTTTTCCGTCATCTCATCGCCAACGCCATCCAGTTTATGGATAAGCCCGAGGGGCGCATCGCAATCGACTATACAAACAAAAATGACATGTGGGAATTTAGTGTTTCCGACAACGGCCCCGGCATCGCACCGCAGCATTTCGAGAGAATCTTCCGGCTTTTCCAGACGCTCGATGAACGAGGCTGGGGTGAAGGCAGCGGAATAGGCCTGACCGTTGTCAGGAAAATCGTTGAATTATATGGTGGACAGATTTGGCTGACTTCCGAACTCGGCCAGGGCACCACTTTCTTTTTCACACTTCCGAAAGTGCTCGCCGTTACTAACAACGAGGAACTGCCTCTTGCCGCTTCCTCTTGAACCGTTTTGTGCAATCCGCGTCTGATTTTTTGACTTTCTGTGCCCTATAGGTCCTCTGTAGCAAAAAACAGTGTCCATCTGTGGCCAAAATCATCCGCTCTGCACTTAACGGTTAGCATCAGACCTGGGACCCAAGACGCAAGACCTAATCATCTGCCAAAATGGCACGAAAAGAAGATCGCAATCGCACAATCGCAAAATAACGTAACTACTTGTTGTTTGTGAACTTGCGGCTTGTGGTCTTGTGCTCTGAGGCTGCTGGCACGGCTTTTGCTTATTCTATTTACAGAGATG
>CAIYOL010000122.1 GCA_903927855.1 uncultured Planctomycetota bacterium | reverse complement strand
TCATCGTCAGGATTTACAATGACAATGCCTCGATTCCCGTCGATGATGACGATGTCCCCGCCGGTGGTGGTCTCTGTAAGATCTTCCAATGCTACTACTGCCGGTATGCCAAGCGACCTCGCAACAATTGCCGTATGGCTTGTTCGTCCGCCGGCATCAGTGGCGATGCCTTTTACAAACTCTTTGTTAAGTCCCGCAGTTTGGGTGGGGCTCAAGTTTCGGGCAACAACCACGACCTCTTCGGTCAAACGCTCAACGTCTTCACGTTTGCCGCCGACAAGCTGCTTGAGCAAACGTTTTTCAATATCGTAAATATCTGCCGCACGTTCGCTGATGTAAACATCTTTTATTTTGGCGAAATTTGATGCAATTTCTCGCAGCGTCGCCGAAACTGCATATTCGGCGGTAACCGATTCCGAATGAATCAAATCCGTTATTCTTCGCCGCAGATTTTTGTCACGCAAAAAACTCAAATGAACGGCAAAGATATCTTTTATTTTGCGTTGTTCTATTGTCTTTTGCTCTGCTTCCAGTTGAGTTAATTCATCGGCCGCAGCCTTGAAAGCGTTCTTCGCCCGCTGAATCTCTATCATCCGCTGTGTCGGTTTCACGGAGCGTCGAGGAATTCGATAATCTTCGGAATCGATAATCAGCGATTTGGCAATAGCAATGCCAGGCGAAACAGCTACTCCTTTTTTTATTTCCATCGCAAACTTCTACCAAATCTTAACCTTTTTTGCGCTCGTCAGGTGTCGGCTCATCGAAATGCTTCTCTTCCACGAGTTCCCGCAGAGCATCGACTGCTTGTTGTGCGTCTGCGCCCTCCGCTTTAATTTTCAGCTTGGTGCCGCAGGTCGCGGCAAGCATACTCATCTGCATAATACTTTTGCCGTCCACACTGTTTTCATTGTTGCTGACCGTAATATCGCTCTCAAACTTGTTTGCAACATCGACAAATTGCATCGCGGGGCGCATATGAAGTCCGTCCGCGTTTTTTATCTCAACTCCCGTTTCATAAATCACTTTTTCCAATGTATTTTCTTTCGCCCGCATTTGCAGGCTTTGTGCTCCCTCTATCAAATCCATAAATTCGTATTATTATAAAGATGGATTTTCATCGGCCTCTTTGAGAAGGTCCTCAATCTCTGCGGCCTCCTTTGATTGTCTGAGGAACTTGCGGAATTTCTCTTCCTGCAGATGCTTGAAAACGCTCTCCATTACTTGTAAATGTTTGTCCGGGTTGTCAACAGGGCTGATTATTAGTATCACCGAATAAACCGGCTGTTTGTCCAGCGAGGAAAAATCGATACCGGCACTGCTTTGACCGATTGTAGCAACCACGTCTTTAACCGACTTATGTTTCACGTGAGGCACAGCAACACCCTTGCCCATGCCAGTACTTGCCTCATTTTCTCTTTTTATAACTGCCTTAATAATTTCTTCGCAATTTCCTTTGCCGAGCTGGCCGGCTTTATGAAGGGCTGAAACAAGCTCCTTTATTACACCGTTGCGGTCCCTGGCTTTCAGCTCCGGAATTATCGCCTCAAAACAAATAAAATCTGCAAACTTCATCCTATCTCCCTGAAATGCCCTGCCTGACTAAATCACAATCACGAAACATATTATTGCAAAGGTGCAAGTTACACCTGCTCTGCCCCTCCCGCGTGTTTATTGTCGCGCTCCTTGCCCTTTTTCCTTCTGAGCTGTTCTTCAAGTTTATGAACAGCTGCGTCAATACAGCGATAAATGTCTACGCCGGTTTCGGTAACAACAAAAAGCTTGCTATGTTCGCCTCTCGCAATTACCTCTACGCTCGTCTTGCTGCTCGGCTCGCCGTCGATAATCACTTCAATCTGGTTGATACTGTTATAATATTTTGGAAGCCTGGATGTCTTTTCCTCTGCATATTTTTTGACGGCTTCTGTTATACCGATATGTTTGCCGCTAATCGTGAAAAGCAAATTTCATCTCCTTAAACTATATTTCAACAAATCCCTTTTACTCTCCGGTTGACGACGCAGAGTACAACAGGGCCCCGGTTTTGTTACCTTTACTCAACTGCGGCGATATGACCCCGCCGCTGACGATAAACCTAATTGCATCTTCTATTGCCATACCGGCGTCTATAACTTCATCTTTCGGGACCAATATCACAAAACCTGTAAGTGGCGAAGGTGAGTTAGCAATAAAAACAGACAAAAATTCTTTTCCAGTTTTATCTATTATTTTTTTAATCCCTGAGCCGGTAACCATCCCAACCGACCAAATACCTTTCCGCGGATACTCGACTAAAACAACCCTCGAAAATAACTTTTCCTGCTCTTCCGGTTTTAGTAAAAAATCAGTAATTTGTTTTACGTAAGGGTAGACCTGTTTTAAAAACGGCGTATTCATTATGAATTTTTCAATCATTCGCCACAGTGTTCTACCCACAACACTGGTCAGTACTATACCCACTATGCACACCATGACCACAGCTATAAGAAAACCAGCTATAGACCCCCACCCATCTACCCAGAATTTAACCATATCCTCTTCGCTAAGGTAGTTTTGCCCATCCTGTAAAGACATTACCAGCCGAACTATCCCGCGGTTTATATAGACACTGATATTTTCCTGGATGAACTGGTAGCCCCAGAGGAATATCCAGATTGTTAAAATAGTCGGCAGTAATACCGCCAGCCCACGCAAAAAGTAGCTTCTAAAACGTCCTCTATTACGCATATTTTTAACAACAAGTCCTTTGCTGTTATAGAGTTATCGATTTTTAGCTAACCCCGACATATAGGGGCTGGGCATAAAAACCGTATTCTATCCAAAACGCTGTAATTTAATCTATGGACTTATTATAGTCAACAGAAAAGTCCTTCGGCAGATGTGTTCCCATCAGGTGTATCACGGCTCCGGGAAGAGAGCCCGCAATCCACAGCACACGTTGTGCCATCGCAAGCGCCGATGCGTGATTTGTCGTCACTTGTGCTCCCTCAAACATCACACGTACCGACCATTCCACCACCCCGACTCCGCCAGGCGTAAGCGGAATCGTCCCCAGTAGCCATGAAACGGGAAAAAAGACAAAATAATACTTAACATCTGCCTCAACATCCATCCCCTTGCCCACTATCCATAAGCCGAGAATAAATACCCCCTGACAGCCGAAGGTCAGCAGCAAACTGGCAAAAAGCGCCAGTTTCTTTTTGTAGTAAAGCTGCACCGCCTGTCTGATTCTGCTCAGTGTGATTGCCGCCCGGTGACTCACGCGTGACACCGCACTGCGAACCATTTTCCTTCCGTTTTGTGTCAGAATCAGACTCAGCTCGACCACTATAACTACAAGAAGTATTCCTCCAAGCAGCCACTTGTGCATCCACATAGCTTTAATGAGGGGTATTTCGGCGTATCGTTGCAGCATTTCCTGCCGGGCCGCTGAAGGAACAAACCAGTACCCCCCCGCCGCCATCATAAACAACCCCAGCACACCTATCGCGCGGTCAACTATAACGCTTGTCGCCGCCTCGACCTTCCTGTCGGTGTGCTTCGTCACGTACCACGCACGTAGTACGTCTCCGCCAACCGAACTTGGCAGCGCATTGTTGTAGAGCAGGCCCAGGAAATGCAGCCGAACAGCGGCCCAGTATCCTATTTTGACCGATTGCACCCTAAGCAGCAGATACCATCGCGACACGAATATCAGTTGGCTCGCAACATACAGACCTAATGCACACACCGAAACCCATATATTCAGCCGCAGCAGCAGTCGACTGAGTTCAGGCCAGTCGACCTTCCTGAATGCCAGATAAAGTGCGCCTGCTGCTATGATAAACCGCAGTGCATGCCACAAGTATCTTCTTCTGCCGGCTTTGGTGGAGGGCATCGCAACAAATACCTTAAAAAACTTGTTTTCGTAGATAATAACCGGTAAATTGATAATTGACAATCGAAAACTGACTATTTGAGGGCCCTACAAATGGCTGCAAAACAGAATATCGAAGAAAGTGCTGATTTTACTCCGGAATTTGACAGCAACGGCTTGATTAAGGCAATCGCTCAAGATGCAAAAACAGGCCAGGTTTTGATGGCCGCCTCTATGAATCGACAGGCCCTTGATTTGACTATTCAGACCGGCTACGCCACATACTTCAGCACATCGCGACAAAAATTATGGAAAAAAGGCGAAGAAAGCGGACACTTCCAGAAAGTAGAACAGATACTCGTCGATTGTGACCAGGACTGCCTCCTCCTCAAAGTGACCGTCGAGGCCGGTCAATGTCACACAGGTCGCCAATCCTGTTTCTACCGCGCATTGAAAAAGGGCGGCAGCGATAAGCTCGAATTTGTCGCAAAAAAAGTCTACGACCCCAAAGAAGCCTACAAAAAATAAGAAAAACCGCATTGAGCACCATAGCTCAAGAAAAACTGCTTTGGGGGTCGATATAAATATTGGTAACTGTGTAAACACTATTATCAGGAGCTAATGTTGACAAGGATAATCGAAAAACGCCTTTCTTTGCACAAGCGCCTCACAAATCAGCAGCAGCAGAATGATGCCTTACAATCCCAGTTCACTCAACTACAGGCCCTTGCCAACATCGGCACCACTACCTGTATGGTTGCACACGAAATCAATAACTTGCTCACGCCTCTGGCTAATTTCGCGGCCCTTTCCCTGAAAAATCCTGATGATAAACTCCTGTCCGAAAAGGCACTTCAAAAAGTCGTCCGCAATTGCGGGCACGCCTCCAGAATTATGGAAAGTATGCTCGCCGTGGCGAATGGCCAAACTCAGGAAAAGCAAAGCACGCCCTTGGCTGCTTTGGTTGAAAACGTTTTTACCTGTCTGTGTCGGGATTTTGCAAAAGATGGTATAACTGTTAACGTACAAATTCCGAAGGATTTGACGGTTTTGGCTATACCTGTTCAGCTTCAGCAGGTTTTAATGAATTTAATTCTCAATGCCCGCGACGCAATGCTGCCCCGCGGCGGCGTCCTGACCATTAAAGCCTGTGATACCGCTGATGCCGTTCAAATAGAGCTTTCCGATACCGGCTGCGGAATTGAGCCAGCTAACTTGGAAAAGATTTTTCAGCCGTTTTTCACTACAAAGGCGAATAGAGAGTCGCCGTCACAGCACTCAGGTTCCGGACTCGGTCTTTTTTTCGTAAAAAGAGTAATAGATGACCACGGAGGCTGCGTTTCGGTCGAATCCAAACCGGCTGGCGGAACAACATTTAAAATAACACTGCCCAAACCGTTGCCTGAGTTCTTACGGTCAGACTCGAACGTCAAATTGGTGTAATGGCCGCAGCGGTTACCTCCTCGGATCGCAAATCTAAAATTAAATATGATGTCGCCAAAAGTTGCTAATACTTTTGTTTTGTTAATACTTGTAGCGCTTTCGCTTGTAATCTTTGCCGATAGTATGACCAAGCCTCTTGGCTGCGATGAACAAATGTACTGCACAGCTGGTGTTCTGCTGGCACAGGGCAAAATGATTTACAGGGATTTTTCGTACCCGTCACAGATGCCGTTCCACCCGTTGCTCTGCGCCGCCATGTTCAGTATATTGAACACAACGCATTTTCTGCTTGTCGCTCGAATCTTCTCATGTTTGTGCGATATTCTCGTAATCGTTTGTATCGTCGGTATATATTGGCGCATCCTTGGCTCTTTTCCAATTTCCGCCATGCTTTTAAGCGCCTCAGTCGCTATCCTGTATGTATTCAATAATTTCGTCGATTATGCCAACGGCTTCGCCTGGAATAACGATGTTGTAATCTTATGTGTCGTGCTGTCCTTCTGGTTGTTCATATCTATTGATTTTAAGGAAAAGTCAAAATATTGGCGGATTGCCGTCATCGCTGCCCTGCTAACCTTGGCGACCTGTATGCGGATAACTGTAGCCCTCGTGCAGCTGTTGTTTTTCGTTGTTTTGCTGACCCGGCCGGCCGGTTCGATGAAACAAAAATTTAAAACCATCTTGCCTTTTTTAACTGCTGCGGCGGTTGTTGTGATTTGGCCGCTTTGGACAATAGCTCTGGCGCCGCGGGCGTTTCTTCTAAACATCTTCCAGATGTCCATACTTAACAATGAATGGGTGCGCCAAACCGGTATGTTTCATAGCAAGCTTGATATGGTATTCCTCTTCCTGTCGCCGCAGGGCTGCCTTGTCCTTGTCTTGATAGCGATTTACCTCTGCCTGATAGTTGCCTGGAAACGTCGCGAACTGACAATATCGAACGCGCCAAATCTGTTACTCGCCGTCCTGCTGGCTTTCGTCTTTTTTATAATTGCTCTGGCTATGCCGATAACATGGGAACAACACTTCGCGATGCCGGTCCCTTTCATAGTAATCAGCTTTGTTTTCCCGCTTCTGTACTTGAGAAAACTTAACTCTGATACCGGTCTTAATAGGCATTTTAAGCTGGCCTGTGTTATAGTAATTGCCTGTGCAGTTGCGGCAGTGGCATCAAACCCTCTTGTATTGCGCAGGGTCCCTAAGCTTTTTTGTCCGCAAAGCTGGCCTCCGATTTGTCTGCATCGGATTTCACAGGATATTGCCGGGAAGACTAAAAGCCCGAAACTAATACTCACCCTGGCCCCTCTTTACGCCCTCGAAGGCCGCTGTGATATCTACCCTCAGCTTGCCTCCGGTCCTTTCATTTACAGGGTTGCCGATTTAATGGCAAATGCCGACCTTGAAACTATCAAGGCAGCAGGCCCGGAAACACTTAAGGCACTGCTTGAAGATTCACCGCCGTCGGCTGTGATACTTGGCGTAGAATATGATTTTCTCGAAGACCCGCTTTTCCAGATGACCGTCCAGCTTGACGCTAAAAATTGGGAAGAAAAAATTTATGAAAATGACGTTATAGTCTACTTCAGACGTTAATCCTGCGGTTTATTACGCCCGCTAATTTTCATCGATAATCGCTTTTGCTATATTGTTGAGTGCTTCTCGTGTCCCCCCCTTGGTTTTATTGGCCAGGATGGAAAATATATATTCCCCTCCCCTGCCTCTGCATACTCCGGAAAATGTTGTAACGCCGGCGATATATCCGGTCTTGCCGAAAATTTTGCCTTTGTACTTTTCTTCTTTGAAATATTTGCCTATCGTCCCGTCTACCCCGCCTGTCGCAAGCGAATTTTTATAAACCTCCCAGTCCTTGCCTTTGTAAACATCTGACAGCACCTTCGTGATGGCATTTGCGCTGATTTTGTTTTCTCTGCTGAGCCCGCTGCCGTCGTCGATATAAAATTCTCCCCTCTCAATCCCGAGTCCCAGCATATAATTGCTGATTAATTCTCGTCCCTTCGCCCAGCCGCCGTTTTTGCCGTCTGGGGTGGCCTTCTTGGCCGCAATGGTTTTAAAAAGCGCCTCCGCCGCCAGCCCGAGACTGTTCTTGTTGCAGCGCGCCAGGCAATCTGTTATTGGCGTGCTGTATTCGGCGATTTTCTTGTAATTGCAATCGTTAGGTACGGGCTTTTCAATTATTTGTCCATCTGCTTTAATTCCAGCCTTGGCCAAATTCTCCTGCAGCAAAAATCCGAAAAATTCGGCAGGTTTTTCAATCGCGTAATCGAACGGCCCTTCCTGTTTTTGGCATTGGCCCTTTAGGGTGATGCTGTTTGGTGTCTGATTGCGATACGGCCCAACCGCGCTTTTACCTGCTTGGATTGGCTTAATCTCATTGAGTATCTTTACGAAGCTGGTTTCCGGCTTAGTTTCGATGGTTATGTTGCCGTTGGTATTTTTAACGGTTATCGCGATGCAATTGTCATTGTAGTTCAGGCCGCTCACTTCGCAGGCATACCATTGGTTTAACTGTTCCTTTGGCCAGTCCGGATGCACCCGTTCGTTATCGAATATGCTGCCGTCAACGATAATGTCCTTGATGGCCGTTACATTATTTTGTTTTAGCGATGCTGCTATGTCTTTAAATACCCACCCCGGTTCCCTTTTGTATTTAGCGTCCGTAACTTCGTCGCCCAATAGCGGGTCTCCACTCCCCTTTACTACTAACGTATCGCCGCAAAGGCCGACCTCTGTTGTAAACTTGTAATCGGGCCCTAAGTATTTCAGCGCCGCCGCGCTGGTAACTATCTTCATATTTGAAGCCGGAATCATTGCCTTGTTTGCATCGTGGCCGTACACTGCCTCGCCCGAATCTGCCTTTACGATGGCGATGGAATATTGAACGCCCTTTTGTGAGGACTTGTTAATAATGCCGTCGATTTTTTCTGTCAGACCCGCCGAAGCGATATCGACGAAACAGGCGCCAAATACCGCCGTAACTAATAACTTTCTAATTTGAATCTTCATAATGGGACAATCTATTACCAAATTTACCTGCACTTTTCAAGTGGAATAATCCTGTTTGCTCTGAGATTGGCACGTGAAAAGTGAATCTCCCCCGAAAGCAAAAGCTATTATGGTTTTTTGATATTTCTGAGCAGCGTTTTAGCCGAATTCATCGATTCCTTGCATGCCCCTTCGTCAATCTCTAAATCAGGATATGACCTCCCCAGCGCAATTATATCTTCGAGGTTTTTAATGACTACGTTCAAAAACTGTATCACCTCCTGTTTGTTATTACTGATTTTGATTTCCTTGAGATAACGGTCGGTGCTGATTCGCAGTTTCTCAAGCTTCTCTTCGGCGGCTTCGAACGCTTTTCTGGCTTTGGCTGCATCATTGTTGGGAACAATACGGGGATTTTCTAATTTCAGTGTTGATACAATTGCCTTGGGTGATGCCGCCAGCCCGTTTGCTATCCCGCATTCGACAGCTTCACCGGCAGTCAAGGTAAGCAGCGATCCCCTCTTGTTCAATGTTCGAACTACAGTTTGTTCCTTTTTCTTGTCTTTCGGCTCGATAAAAAATCTTTCGTCATTCTCGGATACTTCTATGACCTCGATGTCTTTGTCGACCATCGCCCTGGCTATTGCGCCCGGCCGGTGGTTTTGTTCTGCTAAACTCGCTATATATGCCCGGCTCGCGGACATAAATTTCTCGCCGACCGTTGAGCCGTAAGCTGATTTTAAATCTTTCACTTCGGTTTTCGATATTATTATTGGCGTCGCCGCCCCAATGGACGTATCGTCTGCCATATATATCCGGTCGCACGCCAATGCGATAATCGCCCCTGCCGAATATGCCCCGCCGTATTCCCCTCCGCTCACAAACGCGACCGTCAGGCAATTATCTGTCTTTGTAATTGCGCTGCAGATTCGTTTCATAAGGTCTCCTCGGCCGCCCGGCGTATCTATCTCAATTAAAAGGAACATCGGCCCCTGGTTTGAGCTTGTTTCAATCGCTTTTTCTAATGCTGCCGTTTCACATTCCAGCATTATCGTGTCTTTTATTGATATTACGATGACTATGTTTTTTCGGCCGTCGCGGCTCCATTCGACGCGATAATCCGCCATATCGATATATTTGGCGGCCCC
>CAIYOL010000121.1 GCA_903927855.1 uncultured Planctomycetota bacterium | reverse complement strand
TTACAGATCCCGATGGTGATACAATTTGCTCGGGTTCGGCGGGCTGTGTTGGTTTCAAGGGCTCGCGCAAAAGTACCCCTTTTGCCGCGCAGCAGGCTGCGCAGCGCTGCGCCAGTATCGCTATGCGTAACGGCGTGCGCGAGATCGAGATTAGGGTTAAGGGGCCTGGTTCGGGTCGTGAATCTGCCGTCTCAGCCCTGCAGCAGGCTGGTTTGCGCATCTCATCGATAGAAGATGTTACTCCGCTTCCACATAATGGTTGTCGACCACCGAAGCGAAGACGAGTATAAAGTAAAGGGTGCCGGAACATGTTTTCATCTTGTGGCTTAGTTATAAATGAGGCCCCCTGTAATGGTTTTTGGAGGTAGATAAAAAAAGATGGGACGTTATCTTGGTTCATCTTGTAAGCATTGCCGTCGTGAGGCAATGAAGCTAATGCTCAAGGGCGTCAGGTGTGAAACGGCCAAGTGCCCGATCGAGAAAAAACAGCGCAATTTAAGTCCTGGTATGCACAGTTGGCGCAGGGGCAGAGCGAGCGAATATGGTGTTAGGTTGCGTGAAAAGCAGAAAGTCAAAAGGTATTATGGCCTTTTTGAGCGACAGTTTATGAGGTATTTCCACAAAGCTGAGCGGATGAAGGGTAATACTGGTGAGATTCTGTTGCAATTATTGGAAAGACGTTTGGATAATGTGTTGTATAAGTTGAATTTTGCGCCGTCACGCAAGGCTGCCAGACAGCTTATTACGCACGGCCATATTTATATAAAAGGACGCAAAGTTACCGTCAACGATTATACTATGAAAGTCGGTGACAAGATAACGGTAAAGAGTTCCGAAAAAAGCAAAAAGAAAATAAAAGGACAATTGGAAAGTAACCCAAACTTTACCACACAGGGTTGGTTGCAGGTGGATAGTGAAAAACCAGAAGCTACCATTGTTGCACTGCCCACCAGAGATGATATTCAGATTCCTGTTCAGGAGCAGTTGATTGTGGAATTCTGTTCGAGGTAGCCGTTTGGTTGGATTTTGCTGGTCAATAACGAATTGTTAATAGACGTTATTATTGGAGGTATATATGCGAGTTACATGGCGTGGTTTGGAATTGCCGACTCATGTTGAACGAGATACATCGGTATCAAGCGATAAATATGGCCGATTCTTCATCGAGCCTTTCGAACGTGGCTTTGGCACCACTGTCGGTAACAGCTTAAGACGTGTGTTACTTTCTTCATTAGAAGGCAGTGCTGTAACATCCATTAAAGTGACCGGTGTCGACCATGAATTTACCTCGATAAAGGGCGTAATGGAGGATGTCACCGAGATAGTTTTGAATGTCAAGAATCTTATTGTTCGGCTCCAGGGTGAAGGTCCGAAGGCAATGAAAGTTTCGGCAAACAAAGCCGGAACTGTAACAGCTGCCGATATAGCCGCAGACCCTGCCATAGAACTGATGAACAAAGATTTGGTGTTGGCCACTTTGACTGAAGATGTGAGTTTTGAAATGGAAATGGTAGTTGAGAAAGGCCGCGGTTATTTGCCGGCTTCAGAACGAATCGCCGCCGCAGACAGATTTGAGCAGGAACTCGGCAGAATATTGATCGATGCGGTATATTCACCGGTTACAAGAGTTCGTTACACAACTGAGGACACACGCGTCGGCCAGCGAACCAATTATGACAAGTTGATTCTGGAAATTTGGACCAATGGAACAGTTACTCCGGATATGGCGCTGGTGGAGGCCGCCAAAATATTGCGTAAGCACATCAATCCGTTCGTGCAGTATTTCGGGCTTGGGGATGAAACTGTTGCCGAGCAAATCGTTCTGGAGGAAGCATCGGGAGAAACGGTGAATGAGGAATTAACCAAAAAACTGAGTATTCCTATTCAGGAATTGGAGTTATCGGTAAGGGTTAGCAACTGTCTTGAGTCAATAAAGGTCGCAACAGTCGGCCAACTGGTGAAAAAAACAGAAGCTGATTTACTGAATGTTCGCAGCTTCGGTAAAACGAGCTTGCGGGAGGTAAAAAGAAAACTTGCAGATATCGGCTTATCTTTGGGAATGACCGGTATTGGTGATTAATTATGTTAGTAACAGATAAGAGGATTCGAGCGTATGCGTCATAGAATAGCAGGGCGACAGTTAAATCGAACAGCCGAGCATCGTTTGGCTATGCGCCGAAATCTGGTCGCTTCACTCATCCAGCACGAGACAATTTCAACAACACCCGAAAAGGCCAAGGAGGTAAAGTCATTTGCCGAAAAGTTGGTTACACTGGCTAAGAAGGGTACATTGTCTGCCAGACGCCGGGCCATTATGCTGCTCGGCAATCGTCGTATTATAGCTTATGAAGATGGCGAAGCTGTCAGGAAAGGCACCGTAATCGGAAAATTATTCAGCGAACTTGGCCCTCGATACCTTGATAGACCGGGCGGTTATACAAGAATTATCCATTTATCTTTGAGAAGATTGGGTGATAACGGCCGGCTCGTTTTGCTGCAGTTCGTAGGTAAGGACGAGGGTACGAAGAAACAATCCAAAGCTGCTGCCAAGAAAGCTTCTCGAAAAAAGACTAAAAAAGAGAAGGTTGAAGAAGCTGCCGAGGTTAAAGCTAAAAGCGAAGTCGTTGATGTATAGTCCGGTCTGCGCAGCCGCTTCGGCGGAGCATGAATGAATCCGGAAAGCAGCAGTAACTGGTTACATTAGGCAATAGCTGTAAATGGGTGTGAACGGTTGTTTATTTTGCAAAATGGTGGCTGGACAGATTCCGGTTACGAAAATTTATGAAGATGATGTTGTTCTTTCTTTTTTGGATATCGGCCCCGTAAGCGATGGCCACGCTTTAGTAATTCCTAAGCAGCACTTTGAAAAATTGCATGATTGTCCTTCTGAGCTTTTGGGTAAGGTTAGTTCGCGACTTGGCAGAATTGCCGTAGCCATAACGGGCGCGATGAATTCTGACGGCTATAACATATTATGTAATAACGGCAGGGCGGCTGGCCAGCTCGTTGAGCATTTGCACTTTCATATAATTCCTCGTAACTCCGGCGATGGCGTCTTTGGCCACTGGCCGGCTTATAAATATGAAAAAGGAAAAATCGAGCAAATTGCTCTTAAAATCCGTGAAAATTTATAATTTCACCTTTGCCTCTTGATAAAAAACATTTTTTATGATATTTTCTCTATTATGGATAATGAAAATTGACCGCGGGGTAGAGCAGTCTGGTAGCTCGTCGGGCCCATAACCCGGAGGTCGGA
>CAIYOL010000120.1 GCA_903927855.1 uncultured Planctomycetota bacterium | reverse complement strand
TGTCAGAGGGCCGATGCCGGCGGTGATAAATCGAATACAGCAGTTCCACAGGATGCAGATAATTCTCCAGGCGCCTCAGGCGGAGACTATGCAGAGGGTTTTTACGCACCTGCGGGCTGATCTGCAGCGGCTTCGCCCGGCGGTCAAGGTCGCCATAGACGTCGACCCTGTTAACTTATTGTAACTTGCAATTCGGGCATTTATGTGCTATATTTCTCGTTTTCGATGTCTTTCGGGGCGTAGCTCAGCTTGGATAGAGCGCTTGGTTCGGGACCAAGAGGCCGGTGGTTCAAATCCACTCGCCCCGATTTTTTTATTAATAAGGGCTTGTTATGCCTATTTTTGAATATAAATGTGGCAAGTGCGGCAGAATAAGCGAATTTCTTGAGCCGCACGATAGCAAACAGCCGAGGGTTTGCCCGCATTGCGGCAGTGGAAAATTAGATAAACAATTCTCGACGTTTGCGCTCAGAGTCAAAGAAGGAGATTCGAAACGTTGTAAGAGCTGCAGTGACCGAAGCTGTCCGCACTCAGGATTTTGATTTTCAAATTGAACGGCAGGAAACAGCGGGTATATGAGTGAAAAAATAGTGAACTACAATTTCAACGAGATTGAAAAGAAGTGGCAGCGGTTCTGGGAAGAAAACAAGACGTTTAAAGCCAAGGACTGCGACAATTCCAGACCCAAATATTACGTTCTCGATATGTTTCCCTACCCCAGCGCTGCTGGTCTGCACGTTGGCCATCCGGAAGGTTATACGGCAAGTGACATTGTCGCTCGTTATAAGCGAATGAAAGGTTTCAACGTCCTGCATCCTATGGGCTGGGACGCGTTTGGTCTGCCTGCTGAGCAGTATGCTGTTGCGACGGGAACGCATCCTGCTCAAACGACTCAAAAAAATATTGATGGTATGCTCCGGCAAATCAAATCGCTGGGCTTTAGTTACGATTGGGACAGGGAAGTTAATACTACCGACCCGAATTATTACAAATGGACACAGTGGATATTTCTTAAATTCTTCAATAGTTACTTCGACGAGTCCGAGCAAAAAGCCAAACCAATCGAGCAGTTGCCAATTCCCGCTGGTTTGAGCAAGACGGAAAGACAAAAGTATATAGATGAACATCGTCTCGCTTACGAGGATGAGGTGGCGGTTAACTGGTGTCCCGAACTGGGAACGGTTCTGGCTAATGAAGAGGTAATCGGCGGGATTAGTGAGCGGGGGGGGCATCCGGTAATCAGAAAGCCGATGCGCCAGTGGATGCTGCGAATAACCAAATTCGCTGAACGGCTGCTTGATGATTTGAAGGAAGTGGACTGGCCGGATTCTATAAAGAAACTCCAGGTCGATTGGATAGGTAAAAGCATCGGGGCCGATGTTGATTTCAAAGTCGATGGTTTTAATGAGACCATTCGCGTCTTTACCACCCGGCCGGATACGCTCTTCGGTGCTACCTATATGGTGTTGGCGCCCGAGCATCCGCTTGTGGATGTAATCACGACAAAGGATAAAAAAGCTGCCGTGAAGAAGTATCGCGAAGATGCGGCTCGTAAAAGCGACCTCGATAGAACCGATTTGGCGAAGGAAAAAACAGGAGAATTTACCGGTGCCTATGCAGTAAATCCTGTCAACAACGAAAAAATTCCAATCTGGATAAGTGACTATGTCCTGATTAGCTATGGCACGGGTGCGATTATGGCCGTGCCGGCACACGATGATAGAGATTTTGAGTTCGCGAAAAAATTTAATCTTGCCATTATCCAGGTAGTAGAGCCGCAAGACGCTGAGCAGACAAAGCTTGTGAAAGAAGGAAAGTTGTGTTTTGCGGGTGATGGCGTTGCGATTAACTCCGGTCGGTTTAGCGGCTTGACAACGGCAGAATTCAAAGAACAAATCACGAATTGGCTCGCTGAAAAAGGCCTCGGCGGAAAAGCGGTTAATTATAAGCTGCGCGACTGGCTTTTCAGCAGGCAGCGATATTGGGGTGAGCCGTTCCCGATTTTGCATACTAACGATGATGGTGTTGTCGGACTTTTGGAGAAGGATTTGCCTTTGGAGTTGCCGGAGGTTAAAAACTATAAACCCGCTGGAACAGGCGAGTCGCCGTTGGCTAATATCTCCGATTGGGTCAATGTCACGCTGCCCGACGGTTCAAAGGCAGTGCGCGAAACCAACACAATGCCTCAATGGGCAGGAAGCTGCTGGTATTATCTGCGATACCTTGACCCGGAGAATGGTCAGCAGGGCTGGGACCCGAAAAAGGAAAAGTACTGGATGCCTGTTGATTTGTATATCGGCGGCGCCGAGCATGCGGTGCTGCACCTTTTGTATTCCCGGTTCTGGCACAAGCTTCTTTACGATTTGGGTTTCGTCAGCACCAAAGAGCCGTTTAAGAAGCTCGTCAATCAGGGAATGATTTTAGGCGAGGACGGCCAGAAGATGAGCAAGTCCCGCGGCAATGTGATTAATCCGGACAAGGTCGTTGCCGATTATGGCGCCGATTCGACGCGGCTTTATGAGATGTTTATGGGGCCGCTGGAGGCAGTTAAGCCGTGGAGTATGCAGGGCGTTGAAGGTGTGTTCAGGTTCCTTAAGAGAACATGGTCGATGGTCGTTGATGAAGATACCGGAGAGCTTGTTGGGAATATTAAAGATGCCGAGGCTGATGAGACGACCCTTAGATTGCTGCACCAGACTATAAAAAAGGTCGGCGATGATATTGAAACTTTTGGTTTCAATACCGCTATCAGCCAGATGATGATTTTTGTAAATCACCTCAGCAAACAGGAAGTCCGACCCAAATCTGTGGTCGAGAAGTTTATTCTCGTTCTTGCCCCGTTCGCGCCTCATATTGCAGAAGAGCTTTGGGAAAGATTAGGCCATACCAATACTCTGACTTGTGAACCTTGGCCGGAATATGACAAAGACCTTATCAGGGAAAAAGAAGTTGAATTGGTGGTTCAGGTCAACGGCAAGATAAAAGATAGAATTGTTGTTTCCTCTGATGCAGATGAAGAGCAGATAAAACAAAAAGCCCTTGCCTCTGAAAAGGTTAAAAAAGCTTTGGACGGAAAAGAACCCAGAAAAATCATCGTCATCAAATCCCGGCTGGTAAATATTGTCATTTGAAAAAATGAGCGAGATGATTGCTTGTTGCGGGGATAGGTTCTAATGAATATCGAAATCGAAGCAAAACTAAAAGTTGATTCGTTGGAAAAAGTAGAGCATAAGCTGACCGAAATCGGCGCTGAATTTGGACAGGAGCAGTTGCACTTGGATAGCTACTTCGATGATGAAAACAAAACCTTTAAAAAAGGCGACAGATGTCTTCGGCTGCGGTGGCAGCTTGTCGGCAAAAACGAGAGGTTTTTTTTGACTTATAAAGGCGCAAAAGAAAAAGATGATTTCAAAAAGAGGCAGGAGGTGGAAATTGTAATTGAAGATGGCGATTCGGCTGAGAAGCTGCTTTTGCTGCTCGGATATAATAAGGTGCTCGTGTTTGAGAAAAAACGTCGGATTTGGCGGTTTGGCCAGTGCGAAGTTGCACTGGATGAATTGCCGTTATTGGGCAGTTTCGTGGAAATAGAAGGTCATGATGATGGAAAAATTGCCGATGTGCAAAAGAGTTTGGGACTGTCGAAGTTGCCGGTTATTTTAGAAAGTTACGCGTCTTTGATGGGAAAAAAGCTTCGACAGCTTGGCAAAAAAGAAAAAGAGGTGTTTTTTATAAAAACTTAGAACGTATGAAACCGGATGATGGTTATATTGCCTATATCATAAATCCCAAATCCGGCGCGACCAGCAGCAAACTGGTTGGTCGGTGGTTTGAGGAATACCTTGTCAAGAAAGGATACAAGGTCAAGGTTAGTTTGACTACTTCCTTGGCCAATGCCTGTGAAGTGGCCACAGATGCGGCCGTGGATTATAACTGTGCAATGGTTGTCGCTGCTGGTGGTGATGGTACAGTAAGGGAGGTTGCGCACGGCCTGGAAGGCAGTGACAAGCCGCTGCTGATAGTACCCTGCGGAACGGAAAATTTGCTGGCAAATGAGTTAGGTTTTGATGAAAAATTAAAAACAATAATAAAGACGTTTGAGGGTTGGTTCATTCGGCCTTTAGATCTGGGCAGCGCGAATGGAAAATGTTTTACTTCGATAGCTGGTTTCGGTTTTGACGGTCAGGTAGTCAGACGTGTCAGCGAGCAGCGAAGGGGACATATAGATTACTTCGATTACTTCTGGCCGCTCTGGCGAACGTTCTGGGATTATAAATTCGAAGCGATGAAAGTAACGGTGGATGGCTCAGAAATTTTCCAGGGCCGTGGCCTGGTTTTTGTCGGAAATATCTCGAGATACGCGGTAGGCCTTCAGATATTGCACTATGCTGATTTCAGTGACGGCTTGCTGGATATATGTGTTTATAAGTGTGCCTCCCGCATACATCTGGTCAAGCATTCTATATTCACGGTCTTGAAGCGGGACGTCAATTGTTCTGACGTTATCTATCGTCAGGGCAAAGAGATTTCCGTAAGCTCAGATAGCATCGGCATAGATACCGAAATTGATGGCGACCCCGGCCCTGCTTTGCCGGTGCAGATTAAAGTCATCCCGCGGGCAGTCAATTGTGTCGTGCCGGAAGGTGCCAGGCCGGCGGGAATAAGAACGAGGATTATCAGGGCATTAGGATGAGATTGAATATATGAATAAGCTAAACTTCAAAATTGGTAACGTTGATATTGGTTTGGATGCGCCTTTATTTGTAATCGCCGGGCCTTGTGTTATTGAGAGCAGGGACATCTGCTTGGATATTGCGGATAGACTCATCAAAATCGCCGCGAGCAGTGGTGTGGGGATGATTTTCAAGGCAAGTTTCGACAAGGCCAATCGTTCCAGCCTGAGTAGTTTCAGAGGCCCCGGTCTGGAGAAGGGCTTGGAAATTCTTGCCGCGGTTCACCGCGAGACTGATTTGCCTGTTATGACCGATGTGCACGAGCCGGGGCAGGCTGGAATTGCTGGCGAGGTTGTTGACTGCCTCCAGGTGCCTGCTTTTCTCTGCAGGCAGACCGATTTACTTTGTGCCTGCGCCCGGACGGGCAAGCCTGTGAATATAAAGAAAGGCCAGTTTCTCTCGCCAGACGAGATGAAAAATGCAGTCGAAAAAGTTCGCGCCTGCGATAACAAAAAGATATTGCTCACCGAACGCGGGACATTTTTTGGCTACAATCGGCTCGTCAGTGATATGACAGCCATTGATACTATGAAAAAACTTGGCTGTCCGGTGGTCTTTGATGCGACGCACAGCACCCAGCAGCCCGGAGGGCTTGGCGATGCCAGCGCAGGTCGGCCGGAATTTGCCCCCATACTTGCCAAAGCTGCGGTCGCCGCCGGTGCCAACGGGCTTTTTATTGAGGTGCACACCGACCCCGCCGAGGCAAAATCAGATGCCGCCAGCATTATGCCCATAGATTGGCTCGAAGATTTATTAAGAGTGTGCAAAAAGATATTCGAGGTCGTGCGGAAGTAGATAGAAGTGGCCGAAGAAAAAAAATATCTGTATGGCCCGGTGCCTTCGCGGAGGCTGGGGCGCAGTCTCGGTGTTGATATCGTGCCGTTTAAGCTCTGTAGCTTGGATTGTGTGTACTGTCAGCTCGGCAAAACCACTGAAAAGACCCTCCAGCGAGGCGATTTTCTTCCTGTCTCGGCGGTTCTGGCCGAGCTAAAAGACAAATTGGCCGAGGGGCTGGAAGCCGATTTTCTCACTATCGGCGGTTCCGGCGAGCCGACGCTGCACTCCCGCCTCGGAGCCCTTATTGACGGCATAAAAAAAATCACAGATATTCCCGTAGCCATACTAACCAATGGCACACTTTTATACAAAAAGGATGTCCGGGCGGATTGCGCAAAGGCCGACGTCGTTTTGCCCTCTTTGGATGCCGGTGACGAGCAGACTTACCGGAGGATAAATCGCCCACACTCCGGCTTAAGTATCGAGAAATTGATTAGTGGTTTATGTGCCTTTCGCGAGGAGTTCGCTGGGCAGATATGGCTCGAAGTTTTTCTCATAGAGGGTTTTAATACTGATAACCACCAGATTGCCAAAATCAAAGAAGCCATAGACCGTATCTGTCCAGATAAGGTTCAGCTTAACACCGCCGTTCGCCCCACAGCCGAGCCGGGCATCAAAGCCCTCGACGCCGAAAAACTCCAGGCCATAGCCGAAGCCCTTGGCGAAAACTGCGAGGTCATAGCCGACTTTTCGCTAGTCCCACACGGCGGAAACATCGAAGCTAAGGCGGAAGACGTGTTATCAATGCTGAAACGCAGGCCTTGCTCGCTGAGTGACATATCCTCAGCCTTAGGTCTAACCCAAAACGAGGCCTTAAAGTACATCACCCATTTCCAGCAGCAGGGGGTTATTGATTCCAGAAAAAAAGACGGAGTAATCTTTTTTTCGAAGCGAACCAGGAAGTAAATTCCCGCCGGTCGGCATAGACCAATAAAAATCTGGTGAATTTGCACCTAATTGCCGAATTCATATTCATTTTTGTAAAGGCGGACGTCTTATTGGCCGATAAAAGCGTTGTAACGTTTTCCAAAGCTTCGATTTTATCGAATTTGCTGTGAAAAATGGAACTTTAGCAACAGGTTATCGGCCGTTTAGACCGATAAAAAATATAGGCGTCTTTGATGGCCAAATATAAAAAGCAGCAGCTGGTTTTAAACAAAGGAACAGAGAAGTTTATATTCCGTTACGATAGCGGATGTGAAGATGAGCTTCTTGATGCCCTGATTGAGCAGGCTAAGGACAAACGGACGAATTTCGACTGGTTTGATGCTGCGGTCCTCAGTTTCAAACTCGCGCAATCGCTTATTAACCAGGCAGATAAGCTCTTGGGCGAAAAAAAATCGATTTTGCAGGAAGACTCACAGCCGCAGTAGCTCTATGTAGTTAAGATTTGGCAAGGCTAAGAAACCTTTATTTCATAAACATTCTTTGAATAGGTAGGTGTGATTATGGAAGATAATGTAATTGTCCAGGAGTTTCTAAGTTACTTAAAGTTTGAAAAGCGGTTTTCTCCGCATACGGCCAAGTGTTATGGTGCGGACCTGGAGCAGTTTAGCCAGTTCCTGACCGGCCGCTCCGATGGCGGTCAGCACCACGACGAGCATTCCCTGGCCGATGCCCACCACGGTGGCACCGCTACGGCTGTGGCCGTGCAGACAAACGTCAAACTGGACAAGTTACTTCTTGCAGTGGATGTCAATTCCATCAGGGCCTACCTGGCCGCTCTCAATGAGAAGCAATATTCCAAGTCAACCATAGCCCGCAAGCTTGCTACGTTGCGCAGCTTCTACAAGTTCCTTGTTAAAAGAAACCAGCTTTCCTCCAATCCCGTTATGGCTGTCCGTACCCCCAAGCAGGACAAGCGCCTGCCCCGCTTCCTCGAATACGCAGAAGTAAAGAAATTGCTCGAGACGCCTTCGATGGATAACTGGCTCGGCGCAAGAGATAGGGCCATTATGGAGACCCTTTACAGCACAGGCGTAAGGGTCAGCGAGCTTGTCGCCTTGAATATGGACGATGTGGACTTCCTCGGCGAAGTCGTCCACGTCAGGGGAAAGGGCAAAAAGGAAAGAATCGTCCCCATAGGCGCCTCTGCTTTGCAGGTCATTCAGCACTATATGGAATTCAGGAACAAAAGGTCGCAGAGCAACCCCAATTTCGATTCGAAAGTTCTGTTCGTTAATAAGCATGGCCGCCGCCTCAGCACACGCAGCGTCCGCCGCAAAATGGATAAATACCTCAAAATGGCAGGCTTGGATATCGCAATCAGCCCGCATACCCTTCGGCATAGCTTCGCGACCCACATGTTAAATAACGGCGCTGATTTAAGGAGCGTTCAGGAGCTGCTCGGCCATCAGTCGCTTTCGACCACTCAGATTTATACGCATCTGACCACCAAAAAACTCAAAGAGACCTACGATAAAGCCCACCCCAGAGACCAGCAGACTGGCCCCGAAAAGCCGGTGACGGAAAACCATATTTCGAGCGTAACGGGACCCAGCCAAATGGACAAGGATAACGACGACAAAGACGGCTGGTGAAATGCACCGCCGTGAGATGCTTAAGAGAAAAAACCCCCCGGAAGTCCCTGACTTCGGGGGATTTTTATTAATAGGCCCATTCGGCAAGCTCAGGGCAATTTTATCCGCCAAATAGGCGGATAAAATTGGGTTCGTTTGGGTTCGTTTTTCCATCGTCAAAAGCACAGGTTTATTCTCATAATTATTTGTTATATAATTGGTTAAGGTCATTTTTGGCTTTCTGAAAATTGGCTTCGTTTCGCATAATTTAATTCATTTTGATTGATTTTTTCCTTCTGCGCAGAAAATCTCCGTATCAGCCACAGAGAGCGCAGAGAACACAGAGAAGTAAATTATAAACAGTATCAATTGGTCATTGGAAACCGCTCATTAGTAATTCCTTTAAAGATCCGCCGTCGCCAAGGCTATGGCGGACAGGGAGACTATCCCCCCGCTACTTCGCTTTTGCGAAGTAAAACGACGGGGGCGACGAAGCGTCTGCCTCTATAATTGGAGGAAC
>CAIYOL010000119.1 GCA_903927855.1 uncultured Planctomycetota bacterium | reverse complement strand
TATGATATTTGACAGGCAACCATGGTTCTGGATTGAGCGGTTTCAATATCTTGAGGAGAATAAGGCTTTGATGTCAGACCAAAATCTTGCCGAGCAGCTATTTGACCAAGGGAGACGTGCTATAAATGATGAAGATTTTGAAGCGATTAAAGCAGTAGTGCGTCAATTACATGGATTACTGAGTCCGGAAGAACAAAAACGGGAAGAATCTCGAGCTTATGGCTCAACAATAATGCCGAAATAGCAATAGCGTGATTTACACGATATAACGTGCAAAATAAAATCCGCCTAAAATAGAATTTCGGTTATTCCGATAACATAAAGCGTATTTTTATTGACAAAAAGGGCATTTATTTATAGGATACCTCGTAAAGGGACGATTATTTATAGGAATCTGCGTTTTTGATAGGGTAAACGCCTTTTGAGGAGATATTTTAATGTTTAAGAAGGAAACCATCGGAGTAATTTTAGCAGCAGGACTTTTTGCAGTCAGCATTTCTTTCGGGGCAACCCTCCCTTCGACTTCGCTCAGGACAGGCGAGGAGAACCCTTCGACTGGTTCGGCTGCGCTCACCACAGGTACGCTCAGGGCAAGCTGGAACGACTATTTGCATTACACAAAGATTGGCCGACTCGATTTGGCCAAGGGACATGCACAAGCCATCATCGAAAGCAACCCTGACCCCCTGGAGTTGCTCGCTTTGAGCGAAGAAAATCCCAAGGGTTATGAGATTTTGTTAAGGGTCATCGACACTGCATCTGATGCTGAGCTGGTTGAGCTGAGTAAAAAGGTCCTGGATGTTATCGAGCAGGGCCGTTTTCTCCGCCGGAGCGACCCTAAAATTATCGGAGAGGAAATAAGAAGGCTAAGCGGTACAGACCGAGGCCGGCTTGCAGCGGTAAAGCGGCTCCAGAACGCCGGTGAATATGCAGTAATTTATATGCTCGATGCAATGGCGGACAAATCCCGAAAAGAGGAATTTCCGAATATCGTATGGGCACTACCACAAATCGGCAAAGATGCAATAAGGCCTCTTACGGCTGCTTTGCAGACCGAAGATGTTGGATTAAAGGCCGAAATAGTACGGGCACTGGGAAAGATTAAATATCCCCAGGCGCTACCTTACCTGAAGTACGTTATCGAGAAGGATAGTTCGGAAGAACTTCGCAACCTTGCCAGCGAAAGTATCAAGCAGATTGACCCTGGCGCATCGAAGGCTCCAGCAGCGCAATTGTTCTACCAGCTCGGTGAGGATTATTACAATCGCGCCCCATCTTTAGCTCCGGCGGAAGATGCCAATTTCGCCAATATCTGGTTTTGGGACGCAAATGAACGAAGTTTGGTGCGGGAGAAGGTTGACAGGAGCTACTTTAACGAGCTTATGACGATGCGTTCGTGTGAGTGGGCGCTTAAAGCCGACGCCGGATTTGGCCAAGCTATCGGTTTGTGGCTGGCTGCATTTTGCAAAGCCGAATCTACCGACCTCGATATGCCCGGCTACTTTGGTGCCGGTCACGCCGATGCGATGACTTATGCTACCACAGCAGGGCCTGAATATCTGCATCAGGCGCTTGCTCGGGCCATTAAGGATAAAAATGCCCATATCGCACTTTGTATGGTCGAGGCATTAGCCACCACCGCAGGTGAAAAATCGTTGCTTTATCGAGTTGGTACTGCTCAACCGCTGGTGCAGGCACTGTCGTTCGATGATAAAGCCGTAAGGTACAGTGCAGCGATAGCAATAGCAGCGACCGGCCCCAAGGAAGGCTTTGCCGAGAGTAAACTTGTCGTTAAGAATTTGTCGCAGGCTATCAGCCAAACGCCTGAGCAGACAGATGCAAACACAGCAGGGGGCTGGAATGAAGAATTAGCGAACAGTTATGCTCTTCGGGCGGCTGAAGCTATGCTCAAATTAGTTCAGACACGAAATACCGTTATTGATTTATCCGCGGCTCAAAGCACCCTTATAGACGCAACAAAGGGTAAACGGGTTGAGATTCAGGTTCTTGCCAGCCAGATTTTGGCTCATCTTGGCAGCCCCGAGGCACAGCGTGCGATAGCTGCGATGGCTCTTGCCGAAAGCAACTCCAAGGACATCCGCATATCCGCTTTTGGTTCTTTAGCCGTCTCGGCGAAACTAAATGCCAATTTGCTTGACGATGAAAAGATAGACGCTATTTATTCGCTGGTCAGCTCAAAGGAAAGCGACCCTGAACTTCGCAGCGCCGCCGCCGCAGCTTATGGTGCGCTCAACCTGCCAAGTCAGAAAGTCAAAGACCTCATCCTCGACCAGGCGAAAAGTTAAAGGTGACCCCCTTTAATTATCTTTGTTAGGTTCTGGTGGTGGACAAGGCTGTTTCTGCTCGGTGATGCAGGGTTTTGCATTATTGGGTTCGGCGGGCTCGACTGGTTTGGGTTTTTCGGGCGTTTTTTCCCGTACTTTCGATTCGAAGTCTTTCAGCAATTTACTGATAGTTTGTTCTGCAGAGTGCTCATCGTCCTGGGAGGAGACTGCCGCATTAACCAAATTGCAAAACCGGGAAATGTACAATACGCTGGTTTGCTGAAACTGGTCTGTAAAACCAATGTCTTTTACGAAAGTATTTTGAGAAACTGGTGTTATGTAGATTAAGAGACTTAAAAAACTCCAGACAAGAAAGCCGGCTAAAAAGCCCAAAAGGCCGGTACCAACTACTTCAAATACTTTTGGAAATGAGACATTAAATTGGCCCGTAAGAAATGTGTATGATATGCCATGTAGAATTAAAAAGGACGCTGATGCAACGGCTGCCATAGCCAGAGCATTACTGTACGGCGTATCACCGACCGCAGGGATATTTACAATTACCGGGCGAAGATATAAGCTTAAGTAGATTGAGATTATGATATTGAAAACAAGGGTCCATGTCTGATAGAATCGCAGTTTCATGGCAAACCATGCGAATGCCCCGCCAGCTAATATGCCTATCCAGAACATCATAAGTTCTACCCTATTACTCTTTTTAGCTCTTCGAGACTTGTTACTCCGGATACCACAAATTTCAAGCCCTGCTTTCGCAGGTTGGACTTTCCTTTTTTGTCACCGTCTTTTTTCAACTGAGTTACCGACAATTTATTGTTGGCGATATCAGCCTTTAATTCGTCGCTGAGAATCAGGATATCGAAAACCGCGATCCTTCCAAAATAGCCGGTTCCGTGGCATTGGTCGCATCCATTGGCTTGGAAGATATTTTTGTAGTTTATGGCCCTTTTGTGGAAGTCGTGGATTTGGTTTTGACTTAACTTGGCGGGTACCTTGCAATTGTTACAGAGCCGGCGAACCAATCGCTGCGAAACAAGAGCATCTAAACCCGATGACAGCAATAGTGATGATACGTTTAAATCCAGCAGCCGCACCAATGCCGACGCATTGCTGTCGCTGTGTATTGTCCCCAGGACAAGATGACCGGTTTGTGACGCCCGAAGTGCAATCGCTGCGGTTTCCTCATCTCGTATTTCTCCCACGCATATCACATCGGGGTCCTGCCTCAGAATACTTCGCAACGACTTTGCAAAAGTAATGTCAGCCTTTGGATTAACTTCAATCTGGCTGGCATTCGGCAGTACATATTCGATAGGGTCTTCTACTGTAATAACATTGCGTGTAAACAAATCGATTGTGTTAAGCATAGCATACAAAGTTGTGGTCTTGCCGCTGCCTGTAGGGCCGCACATAAGCACCATACCGGTAGGTTTGGCGACCATACTTTCGATAACCGCCCGCTGTTTCTCCGACAATCCGACACTTTCCAGCGTAAACATCCCGGCGTTTTGGTTAAGTACCCTGATCGATAATTTTTCACCGTTGACGGCACCGGCACTTGCGACCCGGAAAGACACGGTACCATCGCCTGTTTTTGCTAAAAATGCACCATCCAGAGGTCTGCGTCTTTCAGCAATGTCCATACCGGAAACGGCCTTGATGCTGTTTATGACCGCCTGGCATACGGCAGCCTCAAGATGTTCGACTATTCTCAACACGCCATCTATTCGAAACCTGATTGTGTAGGTTAACGCATCCTTCGGGTCGATAAGAATGTCACTGGCTCGTTCCTCAAGAGCGTCAGCGACAATTTGCGAGGTCAGTTCAAGAATGTGGCTGTCTTCTCGTTTGCCTTCGCCGTGGCCATATATTTCCGTAATGCTTCTGCCGGACGAATCAAGCAACCTTAACGCTTTTTTATCTTTGGAACCGAGACGTAAAGACCTCATACTTGCAGATGCGTTTTGCAATTGCTCTTTCATTATCTCAAAGATACTGCGGTGACCTTCTATGGATTTACTTACTATATTTACTATCAGCAGCACAAGTAAAAGTGCAGGTCCCAGAAAAAGCGTCGCAACATTGGCTATTGATTTATAGTTATTTGGTACCAACGAACTGAACTGGACACGTTGAACAAAGTACAAACAAAGATACATCCATCCTACAAGACAGATAAGTTTTATCGGATTGAAAGACAGCGATGTAGAAGACAAGGTTGCACCTGGCCCTGCACCAATCGAGCTTAGGCTCGCACCTAGTTGAGTAATGGAGAAACATTTTATCAAAATCAATGTTCCCATATAATTACCCGGATATCAGATACTGAAAAACTCAGTCGACAATGTGTTGTAAACTATCATATCCCTGTCGCATCAGCAAGCCCATAAAGCAATGCAGTAAATCAAGCTGAGCCGGTTTCCTCTAACGAATCGAGATCGTCCACCAGCTCTGCAGAATTATCCAGCTGCTTATCTGCGATGTTCTCCGTCACTGCCTCCTTGGGGGACGACTTTTGTGCAGCCGAGTCAGGTTTGGCAATCGTCTGTGGCTGACCATCAATCTGGATTACGAATGTTAAAGGCCCTATCTTGATAGAATCGCCTGCCCGAATCGCCGCCTCATCTACACGTTTGCCGTTAACATAAGTACCATTGCCGGAGCTGAGGTTTCGAATTTTCAGCGCCCCGTTGTCGCAGCTTAGTTGGCAATGCCGTCTCGACACGGATATTAAGGGAATACGTAAATCACAATTGCGACGCCGGCCAATTACCGTAACGCTGCTCGGCAGGGGGAACAATTTATGTGAGCCATTTTTTTTGAGAAGAACCAAATTTGTATCCATACCGCCTTCCTACCAGTTAATTTAAATCTCGCCAAAACTATAGTATTTATTATAAAGCAAAAGTGGCGTATAACAACAGATAAATCCGCAGACAAGTAATTTTGACGAAACCTTCCTGTTAGGTTAAAGTTGTATAACTATATGTTAATTAGGGAGTTATGAGTTATTTTCCACGCAGCAAGTGCTGTTTGGTGTTCCTTTTTGTATTTACTGGTTAAGACTTTTGGCGGGCTCTCAGAGATGCCAGCTTGACAATCTCGGTTAAACAGCTATAGTCATATAAAGGATTTTATTTTCGCTGGCATTGGCTCCGCTTGCCGTTTTTGGCAAAATGAGAACTCCAGCAATACAAAGGATTGGTAGTACCGGAAAAATATATGGCGCAAATAACACTGCCTGACGGCAGCATAATAGGAATTGCTGATGGAACAACAGCAAAACAATTAGCAGAGAAAATAGGACCAGGATTAGCAAGAGCAGCTATAGCAGCGAAAATAAACGGGCAATTAGCAGATTTGTCCACACCTATCACGGCTGATGCCGCCGTTCAAATTATTACCCTCGCAGAAACAGAAGGTCTCGAAATACTGCGGCATAGCTGCGCCCATATAATGGCTGAGGCAATATGCAGCATCTGGCCGGCGGCAAAGTTAGTTTATGGCCCGACTGTCGAAGACGGATTCTACTATGACATTGACCTTGACGAGCCAATCAGCCCTGCAGATTTTGAGCGAATAGAAAAAAAGATGTATGAAATTGCCAAGGCCGACAAGCCGATTGTTCGAAAAGAGATGTCACGCAGCGAAGCGCTGGCGAAATTGGCATCCGATAGATATAAAACCGACAATATAAATCGCACGGATAGCGACATTATCAGCTTTTACTCGCACGGAAATGGTTTTGAGGATTTATGTCGAGGGCCGCATTTGCCCAGCACCGGCAAAGCTGTTGCCTTTAAGATTATGTCGGTAGCAGGGGCTTATTGGCACGGTGACCCAACGCAAAAAATGCTTCAGCGGGTCTACGGCACCACCTGGCCGACTAAAAAGGAGCTTGATGCCTACCTGCAGAGATTAGAGGAGGCAAGAAAACGCGACCACAGGGTTTTGGGTAAGCAGCTGGATTTATTTAGTTTCAACGAAGCAGGCCCCGGCTTTGCATTCATTCACCCCAGGGGAATGATTGTCTGGAACGCCATAGTGGAGTTCTGGCGGGGTGTTCACAATAAATATGGTTACGAGGAAATCAAAACGCCCATTATTTTAAATGAGCAGCTTTGGCACAAGAGCGGCCATTGGGACAATTACAAAGAGAATATGTATTTCACCAGATTCGACGATGCCAACTACGCGATAAAACCGATGAATTGTCCGGGCGGCTGTTTGGTTTACAAAACCCGTCAGCATTCATATCGGGAATTTCCGATGCGCATCGCTGAGCTTGGCCTGGTGCATAGGCACGAGGCCAGCGGCGTTATGCACGGACTTTTCAGAGTAAGACAATTCACGCAGGACGATGCCCATATTTTCTGCACCCCCGAACAGATAAAACCTGAAATAATAGGCGTCATTGAGCTTGCTTTTGAAATATACCGTGCTTTCGGGTTCGAGGATTTTCATATTGAGCTATCCACCAAGCCTGTAAAACACATAGGTTCGGACGAAATCTGGGAT
>CAIYOL010000118.1 GCA_903927855.1 uncultured Planctomycetota bacterium | reverse complement strand
TGCCTCCCTGGCCAGCTTCGCCTCAGGCATCGCCGTCATACCAATCAAATCTCCGCCCCACTTCTGGTGCATTAGCGATTCAGCCCGCGTGGAAAATTGCGGCCCCTCCATACATATATACGTCCCGCTCGAATGTGTCTTTATATCGATTGTCTCCGCCGCCTCGCAAAGCAGCTTTCCAACCCGCCCGCAGACCGGCTCGCTCATCTCGCAGTGCACCGCTCCGAACCCGCCGAAAAAGCTGCCCTGCCGTCTGAACGTCTTGTCGATAAACTGGTCGACAATCACCAAATCACCCGGCGCAATCTCCTTGCGAAGTGAACCCACCGCCCCGCTGCTGATTATTGTATGAACGCCTAACTTTTTTAATGCGAAAATATTTGCCGCGAAAGGCACCTCGCTCGGCGAAAGTTTATGCCCCTTCCCGTGCCGATTGAGAAATGCAATCTTCCTTGCCCCCATCTTGCCGACCATAATGGCTGTGCTGGGTTTGCCGAACGGCGTCTCGACATCGTGAAGTTCCGCATCAGTTATGTGTTCAGCCAGCACATCACCCAGCCCCGTCCCGCCTATTATCCCGATTATTTCTTCTGCCATTCTTTTTATCTCCTTGAACTATCGGTAATTATAATAACGCCTTTGTCTCTTGTTCACAATTGTTTTTGTAAGCCGGATTTGGTATAATCAAACACTATGGGTTTGGCAGAGGAAATAAAGCAAAAAGCTTTTCAATTGGGTTTCGACTTGGCCGGAATAACGGACGCCTCACCTCTGGATAACGACCAGTTCAAATCCCTCACCGACTGGCTCGCCTTCGGTTGCGCAGGCCGTATGGATTATATGCGGAATAACCTCGACAAACGCACAAACCCCATCAAACTGTTAAAAAGCGCTCGCTCGATAATTTGCCTTGGCTTAAACTACAACCCGCCAAAAACTCAAAAAAAAGCAACCATCTCTGCAGACCCGATGGGTACAGTGGCAAACTATGCTCGATACGAAGACTATCACCTCTTTATTAAACAGCAGTTGCGAAAACTGACTAATTTTATTGCTTCCATCGCCGGCACAGGCTTTAGATTCAAAATCTGCGTTGACTCAGCTCCCTTGGCCGAAAGGACCCTTGCCGCTCGCGCAGGCCTCGGCTTCATCGGCAAAAATCGTATGCTTATAAATCCGCAGCTCGGCCCGCAAATATTCCTCGCTGAAATAGTAACCAGTCTCAAACTGCCGCCAGATGAGCCAATCAAGGCTGTTTGCTCAAACTGCAACAAGTGCCTGACCGCCTGCCCGACAGGGGCCTTGACGCCAGATGGCCGCCTTGACGCTAATAAGTGCATCAGCTATCTGACAATTGAATACAAAGCCGAGTTCCCGCCCGACCTGGCTCCCAAAATCGGCGCTCGCCTCTTCGGCTGTGATGAATGTGTCCTTGTATGTCCCTTCCACAAGAACGCACCCAGCTGCCAAAATAAACATTTCACGTTCTATCCTGATAGAGCAAAACTTAACCTGCACGAAATCCTTGCCTTAACTGAAGAGTCCTTTGGAGCTAAATTCGCCGACTCGCCTCTTAAACGTTTACCTCTCGATTGCTTGAAAAGAAATGCAAAAACTTGTCTTGCGAATATAGCAGGCTGAAAGGATTTACTACATATTTCTTAGCCTCACAAATCTTGTGCCCGGCTGTCTGGAATGCTAACATAATAATATGAACAAAATGTCCGCAAAACTTACAAACAAACCGCACAGGAAAATTATATCGTCGCAGGAAATTAAAGTTGCTCTGCTTGTTTTCCTGTTGGCGGCTTTCGTCAGAGCAGCTTATCTCTATGATAGTTCCGACAATCCGACTTTCTCCGCACCCATAGTAGATTCGCTCACGTATGACCAGATGGCTAAAGACCTGCTTAAAACAGGTTCGCTGACACAGGAATTCTTCTGGCATCCTTTTTTTTATCCTCTCTTCCTGTCGGTGACTTACAAATTGAGCAATTCATCAATTCTCACGGTAAAGATTATTCAGACGCTGCTTGGCTCCCTGACATCTGTTCTCGCGTATTTCCTGGGTAAAAACCTTTTCAGCAAAACGGTGGGTGTATTGTCCGGTGTTTTTGTAGCCTTATATATGCCCCTAGTCTTTTACGATGGTGAGCTTTTAGCAGCCTGCTGGTCTGCGTTCTGGGTAGTGAACCTGATGCTCGTCCTGATTAAAACCGCCGAAAAACCAAATCTCTGTGCCTCTTTCGCTTTGGGATTATTCGCGGCCCTTAGTATTATCACAAGGCCTGAGTTTCTCCCCTTCTCTGCAGCAGCACTTATTTGGCTGGTGTTCGTCTGGATTCGCCGGCACACAAATCCCAAAAAGATTGCCCTTTGTCTTTTGCTCCTCCTCGCTGGTTTCCTTTCAATCGCCTCGCCGGTTGCTTTCTTAAGCTACCGCACCGTGGGCAAGGCCAGTTTCCTCCCGCAGTCTGGCGGTATCAATCTTTATATCGGTAATAATCCCAACTACAAGGAGACCATCAATATCAGGCCGGGTATGGCCTGGCAAAAACTTACAGAACTGCCGGCCAATTACGGCATCAAAGACAGATTCAAAGCAGAGCAGTTCTTCTCCGATAAAGCTCTCAACTACATACGCACACAGCCGGCAAGTTTCCTCAAAGGCATGTTGTACAAATCGACCCAGTTTTTAAGCTCTCGTGAGACACCCCGAAATATTGATATCTACATGTTTAGAAAATGGTCTTCACTCCTGAAAATCGGTCTCTGGAAATTGGGCAGATTTGGATTCCCCTTCGGCCTCCTGCTGCCGCTGGCTGTCATTGGATTGATTTTTAATTGGCGGAAAGTCTGTGCGCCATTATGGTTGTTTCTGGTCCTTTACCCGGCCTCTGTAATATTAGTATTTGTAGCCTCACGTTATCGCATCCCGACAATCCCCCTGATAGCCGTCTTAGCTGCCGCCGGCTGTACCACTATATGGCATCTATTCCAATCTCGGAATTGGGCAAAATTAACAGCCGCCTTGCTGATTATCTTGACCATCGCAATATCAACCAGCCTCGCCGGGCCTTTCTCCGCAGAGCAGCTCAACTACGAACCAGAATTATATTATGGCCTGGGAGACTCGCTCGGTAAGCAAGGCCATACTGCCGAGGCCATCGATGCTTATTCTATGGCGGTTACTCTAAGAAAAGACTATGTCGAGGCACAAAATAATTTAGCCCTGCTATTGGTAGATGCAGGCAGGTTCGATGATGCTATTGAACACTACCGCATCGCCCTCAAGGCAGACCCGAATAGTGCTCGTTTGTACGAAGACTTCGGCGTGGCGCTTTTTAAGCAGGGAAAGGTCAATGATGCTGTTGAGTATTACCGCAAAGCTATTGAAATCGAGCCTGATAAGGCACCCTACTACGATAATCTCGGCACAGCTTTTCTTCGTCTAAACCGCATATCGGAAGCAATGCAATGCTACTCCAAATCCGTCGAGCTTAATCCGAACGACCCCATATCACAAAGTAACCTCGCCAACATCCTTGTCATCCAGGGTCAATTGAGCCAGGCTCTGGAGCATTACGAGATATCGCTGAGCTTAAAACCGGATGATGCCGAGACGCTGAACAATACGGCAAATACCCTTGCCCTTTTGGGAAAGTTATCAGAAGCTGCTATTAAATATAACGAGGCTCTGCGAATTGCGCCTAATGATGCTGGAACATACTTTAATCTGGCGGTATGTTTTGAAAAACAAGGCCGAACCTGGGAAGCTATCGGGGCCTATCAAAAAGCCCTCACCTTAGATCCGCAAAATAAACGCGCCCAACAAGCCCTCGAAAGATTATCCCGCCCAAAGCCTCTCAATCCCTGAAAACCGCATCCGCAAATTTAACAAAATCTTCATCCAAAAAATATTTAGCCCCCGAAGTCCTTGACTTCGGGGGTTACTCTACTAAATCCAAAAGCCCGCCGGTTTATCCGGTGGGTTTATTTTCTTGACTTCGGAGGTTACTTGGTTGGCTTTCTTGACAATTGAGGCGTGTTTTGGGATAATGAGTTTTTAAGTATTTTAGTACTTTTAGTTTAGTAGCCGGCGGAGTACGCATGAAAGCATCAGAAATGAAAAAAGCCCAGGCCATCAAGTTCGACGGCAAGCTCTACACTATCGTTGATTTCGAACACGTCAAGCTCGGAAAGGGAGGGGCGGTCTATCAGACCAAGGTAAAAAGCATTGCCGACGGCTCTATCCAGAATATCCGTGTCCGCTCCGAAGAGATTCTCGAAGAGGTCGAGCTCCAAAGAAAGTCCTACGAATACCTCTATTCGAGCGCTTCCGAGCACGTACTTATGGATTTGCAGACTTTCGACCAGATTACCCTCAATGACGCTGTTTTTGGCGACGCCGTAAAATACCTTAAGCCGAATATGCAGGTAATAATTGCTTCCTGCGATGAAAAGCCCGTCCTCATCACGCTGCCGAACACCGTCGATTTGACGGTCGTCGATACGCCGCCGGAAATCAAAGGTGCGACCGCACAAAGCCAGACCAAACCGGCCACTCTCGATACCGGCTTAGTCGTGCAGGTGCCCGCGTTTGTCAGGCAGGGAGAACTCATCCGCGTCGACACCAGAACAGGCCTCTACGTCACTCGCGTTAAAGAATAAAAATTCGTGCTGCCCCTCGTAGCGCAGCGAAGATCCTCGATTGCCTGCCCTCGAATGTCGTAGTCGGGGGCTGCTCACGCTTGCCCTGTGAGATGCGTCGTCCGCTATCTCTCCGGGGTGCTTCCCTGTCGGGGACTCATTCCTTCTTTTCAAATTTCCCCCAACCGCTGCATCGCCTGCCCGCTTTGGTCTTCATCTTGTCTTCATCGGGCTGTTGTTTTCCTCAAAATCCAGCAGTTTCTCCCTGCGATGCTTTTCCTTGACAAACAAAAGAAAAACGCCCGGCCCGAACGCCCACAGAAGTACCGTCGCCCCAAAAACCAGACCCGCGTACGAGCCCCTGTTACAATAGCAGTTGTCCTGTCGCGTCGCGTAAACCGGAACCGCCACAAATAATTCTAACACGCTTCCTGCTATCAGCCCCCGAATCACACGGCTTGTCCACGTATAATAATCGCCTCGACGCCAATACACCAAAAAAATAACCGACCACAAAAACCACAGAATCACAGGAATCAGTAGAAACACCCACTTAAAAATCCCTTCACTATCTCCCACGGGACTCACCAAATCAAGAACGGAATATAACAACCCCGCCGACAAAAGCATTACTGCAAACCCAACCCCAATAGCTGCTCGCTTCATCGGCCGACCGCTCGGCTCTAACTTCATCTTCCATACACGCCGCGGACACAAAAACAGCCACTGCGTCATAAGGAAAACCCCCAAATAAATAATAACACACAACACCCATCCCAGAAACTCTGATTCCTGAGGCAACTTCTCAAGCAAAAAAAACAACGGCCCCAAAAAAGCCGCAGGAGTACCACACAGCCCCGCACCAAACTTCTCAAACAAGGTTCCAGCTATCACCCACAAAACTCCAAAGGCGAAACACAATACCCAGAGAACAAGCAAAAACCACCGTAACCGAAATGAAATTTTCTGTGTGCGTGTCATAACTGACCTCCCTGAATTCTAATTTTCCTTTATATCGTTTCTTCCTTAAAACTACACTCCCCGCCCAGCCGCGTCAATAACATAATTTATCACCCATCGCCGCAGTCTCAACACCAGATTTAGTTTCCCCCAACCCCGAAAACTCCGAGACAATCTCAAATATTTAGCCCCGCAATTTATTGCGCGGGTTTTATTCTCTGAAATCTCAAATTTTAAATCTTAAATCTTTCCCACCCTTTCGCACTTTTCCCACCAATTCTCCAAATCATAAATCGAAAATAATAAATCATAAATGAATCACCCCCCAACCTCGAAAACATCTCGGGGTTAGCCCCCTGCATCGCAGGGGGGTTACTCTGGCCGTAGCTTAGTTCGAGAGAGTTGCCGTTAAAAAATTAGTATGGTGCCCCCATATTTAACTGCCGAACTATGAACTACGAACTAACTTCAGATTGAAAAGGTATAGCCGTATTTCCACCCTTTGCCGCTGGTATCTTCCCCATATCCCTGCGCCGTCATTCTCCTTTCCCATTGCCGGGCTGCCGTCTCAGAAGTGAATTGCT
The DNA here is from genome assembly GCA_903927855.1 of uncultured Planctomycetota bacterium. Classification (GTDB taxonomy): domain Bacteria; phylum Planctomycetota; class Phycisphaerae; order Sedimentisphaerales; family Anaerobacaceae; genus CAIYOL01. The sequence continues at coordinate 86 of CAIYOL010000118.1, read as the reverse complement.
GCATTACTTTGAAGTCGCGAGGGTTGACATGTTCCCTCTTTCTTCTTTCCGGCTCATCCGTAAGTCCTGCCTGCCCTCGATTGTCT
>CAIYOL010000117.1 GCA_903927855.1 uncultured Planctomycetota bacterium | reverse complement strand
TAGAGTTTGCTGAGCCAGTCGATTCTGGCATCTGGAACCGGCACAATGGCCTCTTCAATCCGGGTCGAGCCGACCGGCGGGATTGCTTTGCCGCTGAGACCGGCTAAAATAGTGCTCTTACCCGACTGCAGCAAACCTATTAATGCGACTTTCAAAGAAATATCTCCTGCGTTTTATAATTTTCGCGACGATTATAGAGGAATGGCGGGTGGAAAACAAGCATTAACACCAGCAGCGGAAAAACGATTTTTGTCTTGCTTGATTTCTTCGGAATCCGTAGAATTAAACGGCAGAAGTGTAAAATAGAATACGGTTTAACTTGGAAAGGATAATGTATGTCTAAAAGTCATGATGTTAAAAAAGATGTAAGAAAAAAGCCGCAAAGAACACTAAAAGAGAAACGTCTTGCCAAGCAAGCTAAAAGGCAAGGCCTCCCACAAATATAGAATCCGCCGCATGCGGACAAATTTCTAATCACTTGTAAATAGAGTTTCCGTGAGAGTCATAGGCGACAACGGCAGGGAAATCAACGACCTGTAATTTCCTGACGGCCTCGGTGCCCAAATCTTCATAAGCGATTACCTCCGCGGAAACGATATGCTTGCTGAGCAGCGCTCCGGCGCCGCCGATAGTCGAAAGATGGACGGCACCGTATTTTTTCAGCGCATCTCTGACATCGTCACCGCGATAACCTTTTCCAATCATCGCTTTCAGGCCTTTGGCGAGCAGGGGGGGACTGAAGGCATCCATTCGAGATGAGGTGGTAGGGCCGGCTGAGCCGATTACCCTTCCGGGGCGGGCGGGCGTGGGGCCGACAAAATAAATAATCGCCCCTTCAAGCTCAAAGGGGAGTTTCTTCCCCGCATCTATCGCTTCACACAATCTTTTATGTGCCATATCACGAGCGGTATAGATTACTCCAGAGATGAGAACCTCATCGCCAACTTTCAGCGAACGCACGATGGAATCAGTCAGAGGCGGCTGTAATTTTTTTGTTTGGCCCATATTTTCTTTTCCTGCCAGATAGAACATAGAAAGTCTACAATATATCAACATTTTTTGCGAATTGAAAAGCATAGAATTTTCTTTGAATTGCGTGGAGAGCGGATACAATATTATTATCATGGCTAAATATCCCATATTTCTCGAGCTGGGCGGTCGCCGTGCGGTCATAGTAGGGGGAGGGGCAGTAGCCACACGGAAGGCCCAGACGCTGCTGGCGGCGGGGGCGCGGCTGGTGGTGGTATCCAAGACAATCGATGATGCGCTGACCGCGCTTTGTCAGGGCGCCAATGCCGAATTGGTAAAATCCGGATATTCTAAAAATTATATCGCCGGGGCGGTGTTAGTTATAGCTGCAACGAGTGATGAGCAGCTCAACAAGCGAATCTATAAAGATTGCCAGGAGTTGGAGATTTTATGCAATGTTGTCGATGCACCGGAGCTCAGTGATTTTATTACCCCTGCTGTGGTCAAGCGAGGCGACCTGCAAGTAGCCATCTGCACCGAAGGGCATTGCCCCGCCTACGCCGGCCATTTACGGAAGAAATTAGAGCAGATCATAACCATCCAACATGGCGAATTTTTAGTAGAACTGGAAATGGTTCGAAAACGGATTTTCAAAGACATGCCGAGCACGGCTGACCGTAAAACGCTGATAGGGCAATTGGCTGACGACAAATCGTTTGAATATTTTCTTCAGAAAGGCCCGGAGGCCTGGCGCGATTACGCTCAGGAAATCAGGCAGGATTACCTCTCCAATGTCAAAGTTCAATAACCCGGCGGTTGTTCTTGATTTTCCGGCCCTGATTCATCCTCTATAGTTGTCGGTCCATTTATTTGAGAACATGCCTTGACTCCGTGAAAGAGAAATATCATCGCCACCATAAAGAACCATAGACCGGGCAATGGAATTCTAACGGAAGCATATTCAAGAATGGTTCTGACAATAATACATGGCGTCATCGCTACCACCGACAGGCGAATAAGAGAAAGATAAGACAATTTAGTTTTGCACCAGCCGGCGAAAACCAGCCCGATTGCCGCATAAATTATAGATTGGATAATCCTGAAAACAAAAGAACCCGAAAGAACAAATGGATAAAATATCGGGGCCAGCACCTTTTTGATGATGTCTAAACATCTCGTAATTGCACTCTGCTCCAGAACGAAGTGTTTCACGTTCGTAAGGTCGTATGTTCGGATTTCCGTTTTGCTTTGACGCGATAACAGCTTTGTACTTGTTAGTAAAACGAACGCGTTCGAGTCATCCAAAGACTGGATTTGGCCGGTTGTGTCGATGATGGCGGCAATCTCATTGCTGTCAGGTACCCTGATATAATAGGGCTGTTGCTCATCGATATGAACCTTGCCTTTTTCAATGGTGATTTTGGGGACCTGGTTAACAAATTGGGGCGACCGTTCATCAATGAAATTCGACAGGCCCTTTTGAAACTTAAACATTCCGGGAATTGTGCAAACTGCTAGGAGCAGAAATAAATACCCAAATCCCGTCCCCTTCCAGTTCAAGCCGACGTCTTGATATAATTCGCTGGAGTAAAAGGATAGCGGCGGCACATGGATAATGGAAAATTTCCTCATGTCGGGCGTTCCTTACGAACGGCCTGTCAGGCCTGGATTTTGTCGATTGTTATCTGCAGGAACTTTTGGCGGTGGCCGGTACGCTTTCGGGTGTTTTTGCGTCTGGTAAAGTACGTCGGATGGAGCTTTTTGCCTTTAACGACGGCATCTTCTGCAGAGGCCTTAAATGAGGCGACAACTTTTGCGCCTTTCACCAGGGGTGTGCCGATTTTGACCTTTTCGCCGTCACCTACGAACAAAACTTTATCCAGCTCGACTGTCTCAGCATCAGGCGATACATCGGTCAATTCGATATTTATGCAGTCGCCCTCAGCGACCTTATACTGCTTTCCGCCTTGTTCAATCACTGCGTACATTCCAAAAACTCCTGAAGTATATCTTTTAAAATTTGAATAGTTGTGGTATTCTACGTGCTCTTTGCTCTTTTGTAAAGCAATTTATCGGATATTTTTATCCTGTATCTTCGTCCTGTAACTATGGATTTAAGGAGAATAGCGGTTGTATGCAGATAGCTATGATAGGTGACAAAATCGTGCCGATGGCTGAGCTTGAGCCGATTTACAACGACCGCGGCATCTACTTCGGCGACGGCGTTTATGAAGTCCTGCGGAGTTACAACGGTAAAATCTTTGCACTTGACGAGCACCTGCAAAGATTTGCCAGAAGCCTGTCTGAGATTAGAATAGTCAACGTTGATATCGACCGGATTCGCTCCCGAATAAAAAAGGCTTTTGACGCCGCTGGTATTTCCAACGCCAGGATATATCTCCACATTACCCGTGGTTCCGCGCCGCGCAGCCATACGTGGAAGGCAGACCTGAAGCCCAATTTCTTTCTGACCATCATAGAGTTATCCGGCAGCGCAGAGGAAAAGAGTAAAGGCATAGCAGTATCAACCTATCCAGACTTGCGATGGAAGAGGTGCGACATAAAATCGCTGAACCTGTTGGCCAATGTTCTTGCTCGTCAGGATGCCGAAGAAAAAGGCTGTGCCGAGGCGATATTTGTCGACGACGAAGGCTTGATAACTGAAGGGGCTGGCTCGGCGTTTTTCGCCATTATCGGTGAGTCGCTGCGAACTGCTTCTCTTACGGCTAATATTCTG
>CAIYOL010000116.1 GCA_903927855.1 uncultured Planctomycetota bacterium | reverse complement strand
TGCGACCGTCGTCTGTCTCGCCGGTAAAGCCGTCTCAGGCTGCTTCAGCGTCACTATCGCAGAGCCGGAGCAGCAAAAGCCCCAGGAGCTGGTGCGTCTTATTACCGAGGGTTGTGCCAAAAGGGGATTGAAATTTTCTGATGTCGCCGTGGCTTTGGATTGTTCCATGTTTATGCAGCATAGCGTCCACAGTAAATTTAATGACCCCAGGCAAATCGCTTCGACCATCAGGTTCGATGCCGAGGAAGTTCTCGGTATGGACATAACCGACCTCGCGCTCGCCTTCAAAGTAACTTCAGTTAGCCCCGCCGGCTCGTCGCTCACCGTCTTCACCGCCCAGAAGAAGCAATTGTCTGATATTCTTGCTTCTTTGCAAAGTTATAATATCGACCCCGTAGCCATTGAGCCCGACGTTAATTGCCTCTCCAGATTTATTTCGCAGAAGCTGTCTTCGCCTGCGGATTCGCACCCTATTTTCTGCGTACTTTCGGAATCGAGAGGTTATTTTATTGCCTTTGCGGAATCACAGATTATGCGGACATTCTTAGTCAGGTCAGGCCAGGATAGAAACGAGCTGCTCGCCAGAGAAGTCCTGATGACCGCCGTTTTGGTTGGAACTGGTATGCCGGTAAATAGCGTTAAAGTTTTCGATTCCACCGGTTCCGTAGATTGTGCCAAGCTTGGCGCAAAGCTTGGCATCGAAGCCGGTTCCATAGATTTGGTTGCCGCTGCCGGCCTCGCACCGGAGGCCTTGGCCGATTGCCCAGGCCTTGTCGGTTTTGCCATTGCCTATGGGGCCGCTTTGTCACATTCCGAAAAAGCCCACAGCGTAAATTTCCGCAGCGATTTTATGCCCTATCAGGGCAGGAGGGTTCGATTCCAGACAGCGATGAAATTCTTGAGTGCGTCCGTGGCCGTTCTCGCCCTTGCCGCGGGGATGTATTTTCATATGCAATTGTGGCAGAAAGACAAATACCGCGCTCAGTTGTACGAGAAATTTGCGAAACAATACTCCTCTGCTATGTTCGGCAAAAAACCGCCGCCAAAAACCAGCCCCGTAAAAAAACTTGAGGGCGAATTAAAACGCATCGAAAATGTTAAAAAAGGTCTCTTAAGTGTTACAGGCGAAGAGGCCATATCGGCAAAGTTGACTCTCGTCCTCGAGGCATTTAACAGGTGCGCGGAACAGACGAATTTAAATGTAGGTTCGATTACCATTACCGACAAAAACATTGCTGTTACAGGCGATACCTCCAGCCGCGAAAACACGCTGAAGTTGTTCGATGCAATCAGGCAAAGCAAACTGGATATAACGCAGCAGGACCTTGAGTCGAAAGGCGGCCGGGATAATTTCAGCATAACAGCTGCGCCGACCCGTGGTGAGCCTGCCCGCCCTGAGCTTGTCGAAGGGGCCGAACCCAAAAAGTAAGTAAGGATAGATGCTTATGAAAGATATGTTAAAGAATCCGGTTTTGTATTATATACTCGCCCCTGTTATGGCTGCTCTGTGGCCTTTACTTATTTGGGGCGTATATTTACCGGCTGCGGGACGTAACTGGGAAACTGAGAAATCGCAATATAACCAGGGCCAAAACATAATAAAGGAAATTTTGAACGTCGACCCCGACCGGCTGAAGTTCGCCGATGCGAATAGCGCCTCTGTTGAGTTTGATTATGCCAGCGCTATTGATAGCACAGCCGGCTCGTGCGGAATCCCGCCGACCGGCTACAATCTCAATTCGGGAATAATTATAACCTCCGCAGGCCAAAAAAGCCAAAGCGCCAAAGTAAGTCTCAAGGGGGTTGACATAACCAAAGCTGCCAAATTCCTCTCGACGGTTCAGATTCGCTGGGCCAGTCTCCAATGCACTCAAATCAAGCTGACCAAAAAGAAAGGCCTGCCCGACTCCTGGGACGTCGACCTCGATTTCAAGTATTACTACTAAAACCCCTCTGCTATATCTCCGGCGGGTCAAAATTGGGTTCGTTTGGGTTCGTTTTGACCAAGTGTCCATTTTTATTTTTTCGCTGTAATTCATTGTTTTTGATAAGGTTATAAACATTTGACTTTTTAAAAAATTGGGTTCGTTTCGCATAATTAACTTCATTTTGATTGATTTTTCCTTTCAGCGCAGAAAGCAAGCGATTCCGTCCGAGGCGGAGAAAAGAGAAAAACAGAACATAGAACTCAGAATACAGAACTCAGAAGACAGCAAGCATAAAAGTCGAAACCATTTTTAATAAATTGTTTGATTGGACCTGCTGGACCCGAAACCTTGCCCTGCTGGGCGACGTGCGTTCACCTGCTGGTAAACTGGGGGGTATTGTACCAAATTTCAAGCAAAAGTCAAGAGGAATTTAATCACTGATTAAGCTGATTAGCGCGGCTTTTGATATTGATAGAAAATAGTTTGCGGGTAAAATGGGACAAAGTTGGATTTGTTGATATTCCGGCAATGAGGTCTATGGAAGGAGCTGCGGGGAAAATGCCCGACGACTTAAAGGATTTGGATAACCTGAAACCAATCGACCACGCGGTGGTCGCCAAGCCTCATACGCCGGTTTACAAGATGCACAGATATTTTGCCCGTCGGCCATGGAGCGTGTTTCGGTCTCTTGTCGAACACTACTCTAATCCGGGAAGCATCATTCTTGACCCATTTTGCGGCGGCGGCGTTACTGTTGTTGAAGGTCTTCGCCTTGGCCGAAAGGTTATCGGTGTAGATATTAATCCTTTAGCTACATTCATCACCCGCATGGAAGTCATCAACGTTGATTTGGATGAACTTGAGGACGCATTTGAGCAGGTCGAAGACACGTGCCGCAAGAAAATCGAAGAACTGTATCTGACCACGTGTCCGAAGTGTGGAGAGAAAATCCCCGCCGACTGGTTCGAATGGAGTAAGGCGTATGAAACGCCAGAGCACAAAATCCACACGGTCATATCAGAATGCAAAAAACTGCGCGCGGGTCGTTACTTAGCTACAGATGGCCGCCACAAGGAAGAGTTCAGCCCGTTAGAAGCTAAACGTCTCCAAGATGTAATGATCGCAATCCATGTTGAGTGTCCGCACTGTGAGAAGAAGTCAATTTTTGAGCCCAACGAAAACGACCAGAAGCTAGCACGCAAGTTGGAGCAAGGTTATGACGACATCATGCGCAAGGAAGGGCT
>CAIYOL010000115.1 GCA_903927855.1 uncultured Planctomycetota bacterium | reverse complement strand
TCGGTGACGTCGCCTTTCTGCGTTTCTTTCTGGGTTTCAATTTTGACGTGCATCCGGTTATCCGTCATCCGCGACAGCAGACGGTTGGCTTCATTTTCGATTTCCGGTAAAGCTGTTTCGATCAATAAAGCCTGTATGCCTTTTTTCCCGAAGGCTTCTGCCAGTTCATGGTAAATCGCCGCTTCTTTAACCGCTAAATTCAGTTGTTTCTCCTTCTCGGACTTTTCGGTTTCCCGCCGGGCATAATACGCCAGCTTCCCCTTAATCCCGCCGATTGTCTCTTGAATTTGTTTTTGCCCCATCATCAGCCGCCTGACTTCCGATTCTGCTCGTGCCAGGTCATTCGCTACTTGTGGCAATGCCGCTAATTCCGAAGACAGTTCTTGCTGCTGCTGAGCATCTATTTTTAACCCATCCTCTAATTCGGCTGCTGTCCGTTCGTAGTGGCCGATATCGTCCCTTTCCTGGCCGATGAGCTTATCGGCTTCCTCTAATCTACGCTTTGGTTCTTCATATTTTTGCAGATATTCCAGCTCTTGACGTGCCTGTTCATGTTGTGCCTGGTCATATTTCATCGCGGCTAACTCGGCGGAAATCTGTTGAATGGTCTCCTGTTGCGCTAAAGCAAAATCCTTTCGGGCCAGGCTCTCCTCGATTTTCTTTAATTCTACTTTTACATCTGCCAATTGGCGTCCGGATTCCTCGGCGCGCGCGATCTCTTTCTCTAATACCCCGAAACGGCTTTGCGCCTGTGCCTTGTCTTTAGACAGGTCCTTTTCAATCTGTGTTATTTCCGACTCGGTTATCTTCGCCCCGGCTTGCTTTTGGGTAATCATCCCTACAATATTCTTCATAGCATCCGACTTGCTCTGTTTTTCAGCATTGTAGTGTGCCGAAATATGTTTCAGACCGGCCACGCCCAGTTCCGTCTGGCAAACCGGGCACTTGGCGGTGTCCGGCTGCGTCAGTAAGAGATTCAATTTTTCTTCAATTTCGGCAATCTCTTTTTCCAGTCGGTTTTTATCCGATTCCAGACTCCTGATTTGGGCAATGGCTTCCAGATTGGTCTCTCTTTTGTTCCGTAAAATTTCCTCTTCTACTGTAAGATGATGTAACTGGCTCTGCGCCTGCTGGGCTTCTTCTTTCAATTTTGGTAATTCCCGAAAAGCCTTCTCCTGTTCTATGACTTTATTTTGCAGCAAGGCATGCTCTCTTGTCAGTGTCTGACTTTCGCGCTCGACAAACATTTCCAGTTCGTGGCGGCGCTGATTGAATTTATTTACCAACGCCAGGTTTTTGTTCAACGTATCATTCAATACCTTCGCCTCGACTAATCGCCGGTATCCTTCCTCGATATCGGAGCGTTTGGCCAGCACAGCTTCATGCTCCGCAATTCTGGAACCAAGCTGCTTGATTTGTTCCTGCCACTGAGTCAATGTCCGGGCGCGTTCGGCAATATTTTTCTCCAGCTGTAGTAAATGAGCTCGCTTACTTTCCAACAATTCTTTCTGCTTTCGCAGGGTGTTCAACATTGATTCCTGTTCTTTCAGGGATTTCTCGATTTCGCCTAACTCGGTCTGGGCCTTCGATAATTCCACTTCAGTGTCGGGTTTCTGCGCCAGTTCCTGATTAATATCGGCAATCGATACTGCCAATTGCGCCCTCAACATCTCGCGCTGTTTGACGATGTCCTTGGCCTGAGCTTCAAACTCATCATAATAGTTCAGCCCCAGAATATTCACCAAAACCTGCTTGCGTTTTGCCGGACTGGAGGTCGTGAACTCATCGGCATGTC
>CAIYOL010000114.1 GCA_903927855.1 uncultured Planctomycetota bacterium | reverse complement strand
GGGGAACTAATAATCGGGCAGTTCGGCTTTGAGGCGACGAGTCATAAGGTTGGCGATTGCCTCCTGCACCGATTTATCCCTGAACAGGACGTCGTAAACCGCCTCGGTAATCGGCATTTCAACCTTATACCGCGGTAACAATCCCTCGACGACGGACCGGCAGGTTGCGATACCCTCGATGACGGATTCGGTGGCATCTTCGGCAATCTGGGGGGTCTGGCCTTTGCCGACCCGTTCGCCGAAAGAGCGATTTCTTCCCTTTGGAGATATGCAGGTTGTGACCAAATCGCCGAGGCCTGTCAGCCCAGCGAAGGTCTGCGGCTTTGCGCCCATAGCGAGGCCAAGGCGGGAAATTTCGGCAAGGCCCCTGCAAAGAAGTGCGGCCTTCGCGTTGTCGCCGGCTTTGACGCCGTCGATTATGCCGGCGGCGATGGCGATGATGTTCTTCATCGCCCCGGCCAGCTCGACGCCGACCACGTCGGTATTGGTATAGATGCGAAACCAGGGGGTGCTGAGTGTATGCTGGATTTTTTGGGCAAGCTCGTCGTTGGTTGACGCCGCACAGGCGGTGGCGGGCAGTTTCCGTGCAAGCTCATCGGCGATTGTGGGGCCGGATAAGGCCGACAGGGGTCGTGCATCGCCGAGGACGTCGGCGATTATTTGCGTGGGTGTAAGGAGTGTTTTATTTTCGATTCCCTTGGCGACTGAGCATACGGGGATATTTTTGGGCGTATATTTTTTCAGCCGGGTCCATACGCTTCGCATAAACTGGCAGGGCACAGCCGAGATAATCAGGTCGGCTTCAACAAAATTTTTTTTATCGTCCGGCTCAAAGACAATCGTTTGGGGGAGTTTGTGGCCCGGGAGAAACTTTTTGTTTTCGCGTGCTGAGGCCGTTTCCTGTAATTGGGCGCTATCGTAGCCCCACAGGCGCACCGGCGTATTCTTCTCCGCGAGGAGAATCGCAAGCACCGTGCCCATTCCGCCATCGCCGATTATAGATATGTTTTTGAACATCGGGACATATTAAACCGGCTTATCCACAAGAATGCAACAGGCAGTATATTTTGCTCCACCTACGCAAAACCGCCTTTTTTCTTTGATTCTGACCGGGGGGAGTGCTAAACTACTCTGTGAAAGAACAGGATAAAATCATGGATGTGAAATCGCCATATAAGGACTTTACCCGGCGGCTTAAATTGCTGGTTAGTAAACACCCTGACCTAATCACAACGACGCTGAGTAACATCTTCACGATGCGCCTCATAGGCAATAAGACCCACGGAGACCTCGCTGAAATCGCCATTGCCGAATTCATCAATCAATATATGTATGATTTCCGTTCCATACACGTAGGCAAAGACCTTTACCGGGCGAAAACCCACGAAGAAGACATCAAGATTATAAATGAGATTACCAAAGACGAGTTTCCCGTGAGCTTAAAGGCGTATGGAGATGGCCCACTGCAACTATCTACTGATAAAAACTCCAAGATGTTTTCTCGTTTGGAGCGAGAAAAGGGTGATATTCAAGGGGCAAATAAAATACATAAGATATTT
>CAIYOL010000113.1 GCA_903927855.1 uncultured Planctomycetota bacterium | reverse complement strand
CGCTGAACTCTTTGGTTGTGTCAATTTCCTGAATATACTCAGGATGTTTTCCGGCAAGCCACTTCAACAGCTCTTCCGCAAAGCGGCTGACCGACGCGATAGGCACGTCGTCGAGCAGGCCGCTCGAACCAGCAAAAATAGTAATCACTTGTCTGCCGACGCTCAAAGGGGCACACTGCGGCTGCTTAAGCAGCTCCACCATTCGGTTTCCCCTATCGAGCTGCGCCTGTGCGGCAGAATCAAGTTCGGTACCCAGCCTTGCGAAACTCTTCAGCTCCTGATAAGCCGCCAAATCCAGCCGAAGCTTGGCGGCAACTTTTTTCATCGCTTCAACCTGTGCATTACCACCAACACGGCTGACACTAATACCGACATCAACAGCAGGGCGCATCCCTGCATTGAATAAATCCTTCTGCAGATAAATTTGTCCGTCTGTAATAGAAATAACATTTGTCGGAATATAAGCCGAGATTTGTCCTTCGAGCGTCTCAATTACCGGCAGCGCCGTCAGCGACCCTCCGCCTAACTTATCGGAGAGCTTGGCGCTGCGCTCCAGGAGTCTGCTGTGCAGATAGAATATATCACCCGGATATGCCTCGCGTCCGGGCGGACGCCTCAGCAACAAACTTAATTGACGATAAGCAACAGCATGCTTGCTTAAATCGTCATACACACACAATGTATCGCGGTGTTTTTCATACATGAAATACTCCGCCAAGGTGCAGCCGGAATAAGGCGCTATGTATTGCATCGGAGCGCTTTCCGCCGCCGGGGCTGCAAACACAACGGTGTACTCCATCGCGCCGTGCCCTCTGAGGGTTTCAACAACTTCCGCGACGGTTGAATCCTTCTGCCCGATAGCGACGTACACACAAATCACGTCTTTGTCCTTCTGGTTTATTATTGCATCGAGGGCAATTGCGGTTTTGCCCGTTTTACGGTCTCCGATAATAAGCTCCCGCTGTCCCCTTCCAATAGGAATCATAGAGTCGATACTTTTCAGGCCGGTCTGCAGAGGCTGGTTGACCGGCTGACGCTGCGCAACCCCCGGCGCATCGGATTCGACAGTGCGTCTGGTCACATCATTTATGGGAGGTCCGCCATCTATCGGTCTGCACAGAGGGTCAACCACCCTGCCCAGTAACTGCTCTCCGACAGGAATAGAAAGCAGCTGTCCAGAAGCCCGTACATCAGACCCCTCCTTTACTTTCGTATAGTCACCGTAAATCACTGCGCCGACTGAATCTTCCTCAAGATTGAATGCTTCTCCGATAATGTCGTTCTCAAACAACAGCATTTCAGCAACCATTGCGTTGTCCAGACCATAAATGCTGGCGGTGCCATCTCCGACTCCGACAACGCGTCCGACAGTTGAGACATCGAGCTTGCTCTTGTATTGGCTTATCTCCTGCTTAAGGATATTTCCGATTTCACGGACATCAAACTTCATTTATTTCCCTGCCTTTTCCACGTTTTATAATGGTTTCGACCGCCTTATGCAGCCTGCCCTTAACAGTATTATCAATGACTTTGTCGTCATAACGGATAATCACACCACCTAAAATTTCCGGATTAATTGTCAGCGTGAGCAGAACTTTGCAATCCATTACAGAAGCTATATCGGCTGCAAGCTTTTTAGCCTCATCATCGCTTATCTGCCTTGCAACTGTAACTTCTACAGGACAATATCCTTCGCGGACATCCCACAGTCTGTTGTATTCGGCAATAATATTCGACAAAAATTTTGTTCGATTGTGCCTGATTACCACCACCAGAAAATCCACGGTTAAATCAGCAATTTTGCCGGATAACATTTTGCGTACAAACTGCTGCTTGTATTCCGATGGAAAATGCGGCGAAATGATAAATCTCTCAAAATCCTTCACCATATCGCAGATTCCTGTCCAGCAATCCAAATCATCCTTTACCACATGGAGCGCACCGGACTCATCGGCAAGCTCAAAAAGCACTGCCGCGTAGGTTTTTTCCAGATAACTTTCCAGGGCTTTCATGCGTATATGCCTCTATTCATCTTTCTTCTGTTTCAGCCTGAGAACGGCTTCGTCAATAAAGCGCTGATTATCTTCCTGCGTGATATTCCGTTTCAGCACTTCACTACCAAGTGACTGAACAATATCACCTGCCTGCTGCCATAGTTGCTCTGATGCGGCGGCACGCGCATGACTGATATCCTCATGTGCCCTGCGTCTTATTTCGAGGACGTCTAAACGCGTCTTTTCGGTCAGTTCCTGAGTTTCTTTTTGCGCCTGCCTCGCGGCATCCATAACTATTTGCAAAGCCTGATGCTTGTTTTCCTCCAGCAGTTTCTCGGCTTTTTTGCGGGCATTCTCAGCAGTATCTATCTGCTCCCGTATGTATTTCTCTCTGGCATCGAGTCTGCTGAGTATAGGTTTCCAGGCAAACTTGCCCAGCACTGCCACGAGCAGCACAAAAGCCGCAACAGTCCACAGCGCATCTGCAAACGTGCCGCTGAAAATGTTTGGCCCTGTCGCAACCTGGCCGCCCTCGGAGGCCGCAGCAACACTGCACGCAAAAAATATAATCAGAAAAGCCATTGAAATCCTCAACCGCATTTTGGAACCCTTAACTTCTTAGCGGTTTCCAAAAATAATCAAGCCGCAAAGCAGCAGCGAGAAAAACGTCACTCCTTCGATAAGAGCAGCGGATACTATCATTGTCGTGAATATCCGATTTGCTGCTTCAGGCTGGCGGGCAACAGACTCAACCGCCTTGCTGCCTATCCAGCCAATGCCAAAACTGGCACCGATGATTGTAATCGCACAGCTAATTACCGCCCCCAGGACCGCCAACGAAGCCTCCGGAGTTACCGCAGCTAAAATACCGATTCCCGAACTTATCATAAAATCTAAACCTCCAAAATTACCTTGTCTAATGTTCTGATGAAACTGAAAAACTTATATAAAGAGTTGACAGGAGCGTAAAAATATACGCCTGAATCAATGCCACGAGCAACTCTAAAAACGACAAAGCCAAATTGCCGAGCAGAACCGCAACTGCAGCTTCATAACTTTTGAAAAGAAGTATCAAGCCAAGAACTACAGCCAATATTATATGACCGGCTACCATATTGGCAAACAATCGGACGGCCAGAGTAAAAGGGCGAACAAGCGCTGCTATGATTTCCAGAAAATATACGAGCGGCATTATCCACCACGGCACCGGCGGCGCAAGGTTAACGATATACCGCCAGAGTCCCTGTTGCCTGACCCCGGCTATATGCGTCATAAAAAACGTAATTATTGCCATCGTCCCTGTAATCCAAATATTGGCTGTTGCGGCACCGCCGAAATGATTTTCTCTGCCCGTCAGAAGCATGATAATCTTTTCAAATGGAACCATCCCGAGCAAATTGAGACTCAGTATGAAAAAAAACAACGTCCAGATAAAACCGATGTATCGGTCGGTGTTTTCTCCCAGAACCGGTCTTGCCATTTCCTCGCGTAAAAACATGCAAATCGATTCGATTAAGTTCTTCGCCCCTTTGGGGACCATCCCTTTCGACCTCGATGCAAGAGGCATAAAAATCAAAAGTAACAACATACAAAGGAAAACCATAAACATCTGATTGCTTACCACGACGCGCCAATGCCCAATATAAAATGTAAATAGCTGCGCCGGCACCACCGGCTGGAGGGGGTCAATATCGGCTAACATACCACTAACTAATCGCGTAATAATCAAACTTTGTCAACCTCACTGCGTCCGGTCAGCATTTTGATAAAAAAGCGGACTTCCAACATTAAAACCACCAGGTAGAGCATTCCTACCCACACGGCGAACCAAAACGCATCAATTTTCACGAAATATAATATAACACCACTTCCTATTACCGCAAGCAATAGTCTTATTACACTTGCGGCCAGCAGGTAATACGCCGGAATAGATGGCTTGAACAGCCCGGCATATATAAACGGGACAATACCGCCGCAGGCAGCAATACCATTTATAACAATGGCCCAAAGGCAGTTGTTCCGGGCGCTTTCGCCCAACAGAACACTTGCTCCGAACACAGCAGCAAAAGAAACAATGATAACGATTAACATCCACCCCCACCTGATTTCACGCGAGTTCAAAATGATATTCATAATGCAGAATTTTTACTTACGCCACATATTCCAAGACTGTTTCAAAATTATGTAGAACATCCCAATAAAGCCCACCGCAAAAAAGACCAGCAGAAACCAAGGGCTTGTGTTCAGCGTCTCATCAAGTTTATAACCCATATAACAGAAAACCGCCAACACGCCCACAAATTCAAAGCCCAAGCCGGCCCATCTGGCGTAGGCGCGACTGTCATCGTTCTTTTGGGCATTGTTTTGCTGCTGCATAAAATTTCTTAACGACATCACAGAGCTAAAATTCTTTTTCCGGCTGCGGTATGAATCCCTCTTTCATCAGCAGCTTAGTTTGCTCTCTTGCCTGTTTTATGATTGCCTCAGCCTGTTTATACAGTTCCGCCCGTGATAAAACTATTTGAGCTATTCCCTGCTCAATCGCCTTAGCTCCGACGGCAGCGGCCTCACGCGGGAATACTTCCCATTCATCCATAGAGGGAATTATATAATCTTCACTTAGCCCCTTATCCTCAGCGGTTTTTGCTAATTCTCTTGCCGCTTCAATGCACATTTCATCGGTTATCGTTTTGGCCCTTACGTCAAGAGTTCCCCTGAAGATTCCCGGAAAACCGAGTGAGTTATTCACCTGGTTTGGAAAATCACTGCGTCCCGTCGCAACTATCCTTGCGCCGGCTTCTTTTGCCTCCCAAGGCCAAATCTCAGGTACCGGATTGGCACAGGTGAAGACGATGGAATCCTTCGCCATTTTCGAGAGCCACCCCTTTTGAATAGTTCCGGGGCCGGGCTTCGAAAGTGAAATCAGCACATCCGCGCCCTTAAGGGCTTCGGCGATTGGACCCTCGAAACAGGATTTATTGGTAATCCGGCATATATTTGCTTTCTCCTTTAGAGAGGGATTATCCATTATGTCGGTTCGGCTCTTGCAAAGCGGGCCTTTGCTGTCATACATAATGCATTTTTTCGCGTCGGCGCCGAACTGAAAAATGAGGTCCGAAATCCTTATATTGGATGCGCCCGCCCCCATAAAAACGATTTTTACATCTTCGATATTCTTGCCAACCACTTTCAAGGCGTTAATAAGGCCGGCAAGTGTGACCGTCGCAGTTCCCTGCTGGTCGTCGTGCCATACCGGTATAGGGCTTTCTTTCCTCAATCTGTCAAGTATGTAAAAACATTTGGGCTGCTCTATATCTTCGAGATTAATTCCTCCGAAAGAAGGATGCATAGACAAGACAATTTCTATAAATTTATCGGGGTCTTTCGTATCAAGGCATATTGGAAACGCGTCGACGCCGCCGAGATACTTATAGATAAGGGCTTTTCCTTCCATAACCGGAAGTGCCGCCGCCGGCCCTATATCCCCGAGGCCGAGCACGCGGGTGCCATCGCTGACAACGGCAACGGTGTTCCATTTATTGGTCAGCTCATAGACTTTTTCAGGATTTTTAACAATGTCCCTGCACGGCGACGCAACGCCGGGGGTGTACCATATATCAAAATCGTGCAAGTCTTTCACGCGGCACTTGGATGTTACGGCAATCTTACCCCTGTAATATGAATGAAGCTCCGAAGCTATTTCCTGCGGCTTTGATGCTTTTGCCAAGAGGTCTTTTTCGTCGTATTTCATATTCCCAAATTCTCCTGTTAGATAATTCGACTATTATATGCAGATACCGCCCTCCTGCCAGTAAAAAGTAAGGCGGATTCCGCCTGCGATAAGTGTGTCCGCCCTTGCGGGTTTTTTTTATTTTGCAGGAAAATATTGTCCGGATTTATTTTTTGCCTTGAGCCCCCGCAGATTCGTTTTGTTGGGCCTTGCCCAACCCCCGTGTATTGCTTTCGCCAGAAAGCAACGGGGGAAAAACGGCGGGGGTCGACTATGGCGATTTCGTCGGGGGTCAGGCCGAGGGGGCATTTAGCCAACCGACGCGTTAACTCGTTTGATATTATTGCCTAAACGCCATGCAGAGCCATTTCATAACAGTATCTATGTTCTCTGTATTATGAGGAACTTGCCAGCCGGTAAGCCAGCCTGCTATACCCTGATAGTTATTAACAAAATGTACTTTGAAACCAGCTTCTTTAATGGCTTCTTCATTATCACGATTTATACACAAATCGATACGCAAACCCTTCTTCTGCAAGTAAAGATACGCCCTGTCTTTGTCCTGGCCTTTCCAATAGCCAAAATAACATTGCATATAAGTGTTAACTTTTTCTTTTATTACAGGTATTTCCTTTACGAGTCTTTCCCTAATTACGCGAACCAATGTTGTAGGATAATCTTTCATTCCTGATTCCCAAACAGAATCGTTTACTAACCCTTTCTCGGACAAGATAACATTTTTTGTCATACGAAATTTTCCCCTCTATTTTCTGCATTCCGACACTACAGGATACTTCATTTCCCAACCATTCCAAAGTTGCACCATTCAAAAGGAGACCATTCAAATTTTCATTTGTATCCTATACGCCAACGTAAAAAATGGGTCGTCAAATTTATCGATCAGTTTCAACGTAAACTCACTATTCCTTATTACTTTTGGTGGATCTTCAAAATAACCTCGGTAAACCTCGAAAGAGATATCATTGTCTTCGATCTGAACATTTCCGATTTCGCCGCATTCTCTTTGAATAGCCTCCAAGATATGCAGGCAAGTATCCCTCTTCAATTCCGTATATGCAGTTAGTTCATCCACTATTACTCCCGTCGCACGTCCAAGCTTGCCAATGTGGTTGTTTCAAATCCTATGCTTTTACTCTCCAACATTTTCAAAAATGATTTTTCCTTCACTTATAGCTTTGTATTTTACCAGTACTATACCCCTCTCATTAAAATCAGCAGCTTTTGCTTTTTTAATGGTTTCGTCGGAGAAGTTATATGCTATCAGTATAGGTTGAATCATTTCTGCTTCACCATTAGCAAGTCGTCCGCTTACCCATAGCGAGTATCTCAAAAGTTGACTAACATCTTTAGGTAATGCATCATCTTTTTTTAACTCTACAACGGAATATTTATAACGTAAAGGAACAGAGGTGTACCGGAAATTTTTGTGAAAGACAAGTATATCGATATTCTTCTGAGTTATATGATACGGAGCGTTATTGGCATACCATTCAATATCCTCTTTGGGGCCGAAAATGCTTTCTAAACCACTCTCATCCTGCAAATGTTCCAAAATATATCCTCTAAGAAAATCTTCTAGTGCGACTCTTTCTCCATTTTTAGCCAATGGGAACATAACTGTTTTAGATTCAGGTGGTGTGTAGGCATCGAATCTGTCATACTTGGTGTCAGTGCCGTTTATTTTTACGAGTAACTCGACTAAGGCTTCTGCTGCTTCTGGTGTTATGGTATTACAACCACGAGGCCCCTGACTTTTTCTATAAGCCCATATCCAAAAAATGTTTTCATAATGTGGGGTCGAGAACAACAAATCTTCCGGAACCGGCTTTGGGAAGTAATATACATTTTCCAGTTTGATTCTAAGCGGCCACTGACTTCCTACAGAAAGGTTATCCTTATTAATCACATTTTCAGTGTCAAAAAATAATGGACTCGCCACTTTATAGACACCGTGAAAACCTGCCTGTCTCTCGTATAGAAATATTAGATCGCCAACACTAACACTTATCATATCAACGAGCATTTTCAGGTATGGTTTTCTGGAGTTAGCTGGGTCCACCCATTCTTCGAAAGTAAGCGGGCAATCAGGAGTTCCGATGCCCCAAAACAGTCTATCTCGGCATACAGGAAAAGTTTCCGCACTGGTTATAAGTACATGTGCCTTCATATTGGTATCGCCTCTGTCAACTCATAATCCACTACACAAAGATGGTTATTGTCCCCATCACTAAGTTTTTCTTCAGATTCTACATCAAATAGCGACGCTACCAATCGTGATTCCAAATCTGTCTTGGATAATGATGAGTTTACCTCTGCGATAATTCTAATCATATACTTCATCATTGACTATTACTCCTCTATAATGTCCTATTAAGTCAACTTTACCACAGGCGAGTATTCTACATCAAGATATTCTTCCCACAAATCATATTCTGCCCTCTTCCAATCTACGCTCTCTATCTTTTTCCTTGCTTCTTCAATATTTTTTGCCACTACTACTGTTGTAAATTCGTCTCTGTATGTGAAAGAGAATTTTAAGTGCTTGTATTTCATTGTCTTCTCATACCCACACCCATCTTTTTCGCACACCAGATATATTGTCTTTTTATCCTCCCATATTTCTTCATACAACTCAGCCCCACACCGTGGGCACTTTCTGAGTATTCCACTTGAAGCTTCTATTTTTCCCATATTGCATATTCCCAGATATCATTTACTGATTACCGCTTGGCCTCTCCGTTTAACTATATCAATATTCATTATGCCAGTTCAACTTTTGTTGATGTTATTAGTCCTAGTTTCCGTCATGGCTTTTTCCAGCCGTTCAATATAATACTTGGCTCGTTCAAGCGTCTGCGAATCAGCGATTTGGTCAAGCTGTTCAAGTAAGTGTTTTTGACTAATCCTGATTGTATCTCCATTACTTTGTATGTTCAGAACACCTATCTTGTCGTTTTTCACGCTGTGCAGGTTACTTTCCAAATCCAGCACATCGGCCCTGAGTTTCGGCAGTGAATTTTGCTCCTTGAACGGCTGAATTGCTTCTATAAATTTTGCTTTATTTACGAATAATGGCGTGTCGGTTCTATTTACTGCGACCTCTCCCCAAAGAGGCCGTGTCACAGTTTTATTAGTATCCGTAATCATTTATTCCGTCTCCATTGATACGCTATCCTTTATCTCTTCCGAACCTATTGTTTGTTAATCATAATGATTATTGAAAATTAAGCAACCACAACCCCTTCCCAAAGATTTTCTTAAAACGTAATTTCCCGACCATACATTGCTCATAATTTCACCACCCCATTTTACCCGTCGTAGCATAGCGTAGATTCCCGAGCGCTGCTACTTTGGCTAAAAACAGGGAATCCATATTCTAAATCCTTTTCTATTCCCCCGCAAACATTAATATCTCGAAGCGTAGCGTAGATCCTCGAGTGCTTCTCCCTCGGCTAAGAACAGGGGATCCATTCTTCTAGCGACTATGGGCTAATTTCCCTTGACTTTTCCCCCAAAATCTGTTAAAATACCCCCAGTTTACCAGCAGGTAGACGCATATCGCCACCGAGTGGCAAGGTTTCAGGTCCAGCAGGCCCAAATCAAATAATCAATTAAACTTCGTTTAGAGTATTTTTCCGCCTCCGGCGGAGTTTACCCGCCTATGGCGGATGGGATTTTGTTATGGTTTTGACCTTTATGCTTGCTGTTTTCTGAATTCTATATTCTGTGTTCTGTATTCTGTTTTTTTCTTTACTCCGCCTCGAACGGAAGTGCTTACTTTCTGCGCAGAAGGGAAAAATCAATCAAACTGTATAAAAATATGCGAAACGAACCCAATTTAGGACAAGGTCAAATTGTTTATAACGGCAGTTACGACAAGGAATTACAGCGAAAAATCGAATTTGGACACTTGGTGAAAACGAACCCAAACGAACCCAATTTTATCCGCCTATATG
>CAIYOL010000112.1 GCA_903927855.1 uncultured Planctomycetota bacterium | reverse complement strand
TTGTTGGCAGACCGAATCCATTTTATAAGAAAGTCTTCACCGTAGTGCGGGATGCGCAATGCGCCGCTCTTAAAATGATAAAACCGGGCGTTGCGGCGAAAAAAGTCGATGCCGCTGCCAGAGAGGTTATTCGCAAAAGCGGTTTGCCTGTTTATAGCCACGGCACCGGTCACGGCATCGGTCTGGAAGTCCACGAGAGGCCTGTTGTTTCAGCCGGCAGTAAAGCTAAATTGCAGCCGGGGATGGTTTTAACAATTGAACCTGCCGTTTATGTCCCGGGCAGACTCGGCATACGAATTGAAGATGATGTTCTTGTAACTAAGACTGGGTACAGGATATTGACGAAGACTTCTGGTTTAAAGCGAGAGAAAGCAAGAGTATAGGGTTCGGTGAGAACAATTCAAACAAAGTGCTCTGACGAATTTGTAAGACCGGCCGCGTCGTCGAGTTATAGGGCGGTATGGATTGCGGTTTTGGTGGTGGGGCTTTTGCAGGGCTTATATTCCGTTGGGTTTATCGTAAAAACCAGTTTCGTTGTGGAAGGGCACAGGTATTTCTGTTTATTCGACGATGCGATGATTTCCATGCGATACGCGGCCAATTGGGCGGCTGGAAATGGTTTCGTATGGAACCCGGGCGAGCGGGTGGAAGGCTATACGACTTTTGGATGGACTTTTGTCTTGGGGCTTTGTCATCTGCTTCGACTGTCTCCATGCCATACCTGTCTTTTAGTTCAGGTTCTCGGTGTTCCGATTCTATGGGGATGTTTGATAAGTACGGCTTTGCTGGCTCGGTCCTGCAAGGTTCCGCCGCCTTCGGCTTGCTGTGCGATTGTGCTGGCTGGAGCTTTTTATAATCTGATTTTCTTCACGCTGTTTGGTATGGAAACGGGGCTGCTGACGCTTCTGGTGACGTTTGCGCTGGCAGACACTGTCAAATACATATCTGAAGAAAGAGGGGGCATCAGGCCGGTTTTGTGGTTTGCGCCCGCGGCACTCATCCGTCCGGATGTTTTTCCTGTGATGTTGTTTGTTTTTGTATTTTTCTGGTTTTCCGTGAAAAAGGGTCGGTTACGATTACTCATCGGTTTGCTTGTCGTCGCGTTGGTAGTAGTGGCTCATTTTTTGTGGCGATACCGCTTCTATGGGCAATGGATGCCTAACACATACTATCTCAAACTTACGGGTTGGCCGCTTCCGGATCGGATTGTAGCCGGCATCGAACAGACGCTCTGGACGGCAGCCTCATTCGGCCTGCCTGTTTTACTCGCCGCTATAGCGGCAATAAAGGACACAAAACGCTGGCATTTTCTGGTTCTCGGTAGTTTCACTATCGCTGTTTTGTATCAGATATATGTTGGCGGAGATGCCTGGCCTTTGAATCGGTTCGTACTGCCATATAGTCTCGGCCTGTTTGTCCTGACCGCGGAAGGTATTGACCGCATAGCGATATTACTTCGCAAAACAGACGCCCAGAAAACATTTCGTATCGCTCTAACCGTTCTGTGCATAGCGGCGGTCAATAGTGTACACTGGGATCACTGCCTCTTGCTTGCGCGGCCGCAGACTACTGGTGAAAATCGAATGAATATCAGATGTTTTCTTGCTGTTGAAAAAATTGCCGACCCAAATACCAGCGTGGCTGTCCGGCTTGCAGGCACCTACCCCTATTTCTCCAAACGCGTGTGCTTTGACCTTCTGGGCAAGTGCGACCCTCATATTGCTCATTTGCCTGCTCATTCGGAGATTAGCCGTGCGGGTCACAACAAATTTGATTATACCTACTCTTTAACTGCTCATAAGCCGGACATCATTCTGCACGTAGTTGACCTGCCGGATGACGTATTCAGTCGATTCTATCGCCCTGTTATCGTCGAGGTGGATGGCACGGAAATGACCTTTTCTGTTCGCA
>CAIYOL010000111.1 GCA_903927855.1 uncultured Planctomycetota bacterium | reverse complement strand
TGACTGTTTCGAATTGGCCGGCAGCGCTCAGACGGTAGATTTGCTTGATAGAATAAAAGATTTGGGCTTCAAATATGCCACACTCGGAGGTTTGAGCTTTGGCATTATGGACTTAAAAATTCCCGCCAAAAAACAAGAGATTATAGACGAGACAGAAAAAAAGGTCAGCAGAATCCAGACCAATTATAACGATGGTGTTCTGACGGAGGGTGAAAGGTATAACCAGGTTATCGATGCGTGGACACATGCTCGCGTGGCGGTTACCGGCGAGATGATGCGTGGCCTTAGGGAAGATAAAAAGGAAGATGGCTCTCCGTATCTGAACCCGATATACCTAATGACCACTTCCGGCGCAAGAGGCAGTGTCGACCAGATTCAGCAGCTTGCCGGGATGCGAGCGTTAATGGCCAATCCCAGCGGTGAGATTATCGAGACCCCAATTAAATCGAACTTCCGCGAGGGTTTGACTGTTCTTGAGTACTTTAGCTCCACGCATGGAGCTCGTAAAGGGCTGGCTGATACCGCATTGAAGACTGCTAATTCGGGCTATCTGACACGCAAGCTAATCGATGTAGCACAAAATGTAATTGTCACCGAGCGCGATTGTGGAACCTTACAGGGAGTTACCAAAAGTATAATCAGCAGAGGCGAGCAGGCTGATATACCACTTTCTCAACTTATTGTCGGCAGAACTGCCAGAGATAATATCCGCAATCCAATTACCGATGAGATGATTGTTTGTGAGAACGAAGTTATTACCCCTAAATCAGCGGCGAAGATTGAGGCTTTGGGGCTTGATGCCATCAGAGTTAGAAGCTCTCTAACCTGCGACAGCACGTTTGGTATTTGTGCGAAGTGTTATGGCTGGGATATGAGCACCAGCAATCTTGTCGAAGAGGGTTCGGCAGTTGGCATTGTTGCTGCACAGTCAATTGGTGAACCCGGCACGCAGCTGACACTGCGTACGTTCCATACCGGCGGCATCGCTGCGAGAGCCATACTTGAGAGCGGCCAGAAAGCCGACGCCGAAGGAAAAGTTGAGTTTAGAAATTTAGGCGTTGTTGAGGACCCCGGGGAACTATCTCGTTCTTCTGCCTCGAAAGGTGAAACATCTCCTGCGGACACAAAGCTCAAAGAAAAGAAAGTTAGGTCTAAAGGAGTTGTGCTGAAACGCAGCGGTGAACTTGCTATAGTGGACCAAAAAGGCCGTGAGCTTGAAAAGTATAAGGTGCCTTACGGTGCACTTATGCAGGTAGAGGACGGACAATCATGTTCTATAGGTAAACTGTTATTCTCCTGGGACCCGCACCGCACGCCGATTCTGGCTGAAGTTTCGGGGCAAATTGCGTTTGTAGATATTATAGAAGGCGAAACTGTTCGGTTTGAAGAAGAGCGAAAAGGTCAGCTTGGTGGTAAACGCGTAGTAATCGAGCATAAAGGAGATACACATCCGCAAATTATCATAGAAGATACGGACGGCAAAATACTTGATGTCCACTATCTGCCTGCGGGGGCCAGGATTGAGGTTGACGAAGGCCAGCAAGTTCGGGCGGGGCAGTTGCTTGCTCATCAGCCGAGGGCGGCTGCCGGCACTCAGGATATCACGGGAGGTTTGCCGAGAGTTACTGAAGTATTCGAAGCGCGCAAACCTAAAGACCCCGCTGCGATGGCGGAAATCTCGGGCCGGGTCGAGTTGCGAAGCGATAAACGCAAAGGCAAAATGACAGTTATAGTTCGCGGAGCTGAATCCGGAATGGAGAAGGAACACCATATTCCGCGAGACAGACACCTGAATGTTCACGCCGGAGATATGACAGAAGCCGGCGACCCGTTGACGGATGGACCGCTGGTTCCGCACGATATTCTGCGAATTAAAGGTGAGGAAGCATTGCAGAGATATTTAATCGCAGAGATTCAAAATGTCTATCGTTCACAAAATGTAAATATCAATGACAAACACATTGAGATTATCTGCTCCCAAATGATGCGTAAAGTTGAGATTGAATCTGTTGGCGACAGTTCGTTCCTGCCGGGCGAGGTCGTTGATAAATTTCAGTTCAGAAAAGAGAATGAGAGATTAGCCAATAGTGTCAAGATAACTACCCTTGGGGATGCTACCGATTTGCAAGAAGGTCAGATTATCAGCAACGATGAGCTTGCTGCGATGAATGAAAAGGTTGAATCGATCGGCGGCACGCCTGCAAAAGGGAAAAAGCCAAAGCCCGCAACTGCCAAGACATTACTTTTGGGAATAACAAAAGCTTCACTGCAGTCTGAAAGCTTCATCGCAGCGGCCAGCTTCCAGGAAACAACAAAGGTCTTGACTGCTGCTTCGTTGTCCGCTAAAATAGATAAGCTTCGTGGCTTAAAAGAAAACGTGATACTTGGTCATCTTATACCGGCCGGCACGGCTTTCAAACCGCATCTTGATATTAAGGTTAAGCACCTTGCAGAAGCTCCGCTGCCGAAGGAGTTTGCAGATATTAAAGAAGTTGAAGAGACCGAGGCAAAGGCAGAGGCCGCTATTAAGGAAGCTCTGGGAATTAATTGACAGGAAGTGATTGAGAACCGAAAATTAAAACGAAAGTGAATTATGCCTACTATAAACCAATTAGTCAAACGGCCAAGAGCGAAATCGAAGGGCCAAAAAAGAGTATCTGAAATCAGTGGCTCACCACAAAAAAGAGGCGTGTGTCTGATTGTCCGGACTCAAACGCCCAAAAAACCGAATTCTGCTCTGCGAAAAATCGCCCGCGTCCGGCTGACCGACGGCAAGGAAATCACGGCTTACATACCTGGTATCGACCACAACCTGCAGGAGCACAGCACAGTTACAATTCGCGGAGGTCGAGTCAGGGATTTGCCGGGCGTTCGGTATCATATTGTTCGCGGCGTACTTGACTGTGCTGGCGTGGCCAACCGCAAACAGGGCAGGAGTAAATACGGGGCAAAAACGCCGAAATAGAAAGGGTCAACCGCAGAGAAAAAGTTGGAATTGAAAAGCACTGCGAACTTTACGATAAAAGAGAAAAATTATGGCGAAAAACTTTACCGCTTCAGGTCAGCAATTAAAGCCGGACTCTGTATATAATAGCAAACTGGTATCAAAGTTTGTTAACGCTATAATGTGGGCCGGCAAAAAAAGCGTAGCACAGAGAGCGTTTTATGATGCTATGGATATAATTCGCCGCTCACCGCTGGTCACCGGCGGCTCGGGCGAGGGAGCAACTGGCCAGAAAACCGAGTTGGAGGTGTTCGAGACCGCCATTAATAATGTGAAACCATTACTTGAAGTTCGCAGCAAACGTATCGGCGGAGCCAGTTATCAAATCCCGATGCAGGTAAGACCCAGCCGTCAGCAGTCGCTTGCGTTTCGGTGGATAATACAGTCGGCTAGGGGCAAAAAAGGCTCTGCTTTCTGTGAGCGGTTGGCTTCTGAATTGATGGAAGCTTATGACAAGCGCGGCGGTGCAATGACCACCCGAGATAATGTACACAAAATGGCTGAAGCCAATAAGGCGTTTGCTCACTTCGCGTGGTAATTTTAATAGGGTATAGCAGATAGCGGATAGGGTATAATTTTTCTTGTCCGCTATTTTTTTAACTTCTTTGTAGTTCATCGATGAACTTTCGGTAATGAACAATGGACAAATTGAAACAATTACGTAATATCGGAATCATGGCTCATATCGATGCCGGCAAGACGACGGTAACCGAGCGCATACTCTATTATACAGGAAAAACCTACAAGATGGGGGAAGTCCACGACGGTACCGCCGTCATGGATTATTTGGAAGAGGAGCAAAGAAGGGGCATTACTATAACCAGCGCCGCAACGAAATGTCCATGGGAGGGTTTTGAGATTAATCTTATCGATACGCCGGGGCACATTGATTTTACCGCTGAGGTCGAACGGTCTCTGCGCGTTCTCGATGGCACTGTAGCCGTATTTGACGGTAGTGAAGGTGTTCAGGCTCAAAGTGAGACTGTCTGGAGACAGGGACAAAAATATGCTCTTTCCTGTCTTTGCTTCGTGAATAAGATGGACAAAGTCGGCGCCGACTTCGAGATGACTGTTAAAAGCATTAGCGAAAAGCTCCTTGCCAATCCTGTTTGTGTACAGATTCCCATCGGAGCGGAAGATTCTTTTAAAGGGGTAATAGACCTTATAAAGATGCGGGCGGTCTTCTACGAAACCAAAGAATTAGGGGCGACCTTTGAAGAAACTGAAATTCCAGATGATTTGCTGAAAACCGCGGAACAATACAGAAAACATATGATTGAACATGCAGCCGAATACGATGAAGGGTTGATGGATGCTTATGTTCATGATAAGCCGGTCGATACCGAGATGATTAATAGAGCGATTAGAAAAGGAACTATAGCCAACAAACTTCATCCGGTATTTGTCGGTTCGGCCCTGAAATATATTGGTATTCAAAAGCTGCTTGATGGTGTTGTGGCGTATTTGCCTTCGCCGCTGGACAGGCCTGATATAGTTGTGCACAAAGCGGGAGGTAAAGGTAAAGACAAAGATAAAGAAATATCGATTAAATGCGACCGCAATGCCAGCTTTGTTGCTCTTGCATTTAAGATTACCGCCGATTCGCACGGCGATTTGAATTTTTTGAGGATTTATCAGGGGAAGTTAAAACCCGGCACCAGGGTTTTAAATGTAAATCGCGACAAAAAAGAGAATATTACCAGAATATTCGAAATGCACGCTGATGAGCGAAAAATTTTGGATTCGGCTGTTGCCGGTGATATTATCGCAGTTGTGGGGTTGAAGGAAACGCTTACCGGTGATACGCTTTGCGACCCCAAAAGTCCTGTTTGTTTACCGAGCATTACGTTCCCGGAAACGGTTATTAGTATGTCAATAGAGCCCAAAGCCGGCACAGAATCAGCTAAGTTGGTGGAGGCATTGGCGGATTTGAAACGTGAAGACCCAACTTTTGAGTGTAAAATAGACAGCGAAACAGGCCAGACAATCATCAGCGGTATGGGAGAACTGCACCTGGAGATACTCCAGCACAAACTGGTAAAGGAAAAGGGGGTTCATGTCAGAGTTGGCAAGCCAAAGGTTGCCTATAAGGAAGCTATTACCAGGAAATCTCAGGCGGAAGGTAAGTTTGTGCGTCAAACAGGCGGTCGCGGCCAGTATGGAGATGTGGTTTTGGTGGTTGAGCCGCTGTTAACAGAGGACGGCCATTGGAGCCATGACATTGAATTTGTGAGCAAGATAGTTTCCAATGCGGTGCCGAAAGAGTATGTTCCCGCGGTGGAAAGGGGGGTGAAGGATGCTATGGGCAGCGGCGTGTTGGCCGGTTTTCCTGTTGTGGGGATCAAGGTTACGCTTATTGACGGCTCATTCCATTCGGTGGATTCTTCGGATTTGGCTTTTGAGCAGGCTGCCAAGATTGCGGTGGAAAAGGCGTGTAAAGAGGCAGAACCGGTTTTACTTGAACCGATAATGCGGCTCCAAATAGTGGTGCCGGAGGCCAATTTTGGGGCAGTACAAGGTAATTTGCTGGGGAAAAGGGGCTTAATTACTGATTGCCGTATGCATGGAAATATGCGGATAATTGATGCTAAAGTACCCTTGGCAGAAATGTTTGGGTATTCCGGCGAAATTAGAAGTGCCACAGCCGGCCGAGGAACCTTCACGATGGAGCCGTTAAGCTATGAAAGGGTGCCGGAGCAGATTGCCAAGGAGATTATTTTATAAGAAAGCATATATTTTTGCAGTTTTTAGCAAAATTTTTTCAATATTTTGTTTGATATAAAAAGATTTGTGTAGTAATATCGCGTTTTTTCAGCCGTAGCGAGCATGACCAGGGATTGGTTTTGCGTTTACGAGTTGGGCTGTTACATATCTGTAATGTAGTGGTCAAGGACGGTTTGTTAATTACTTTGTTAGGTTAAGGGGTATGCCAAAGCTGATAAGCGGCTTTGGGATGGCCGTAAATGGTCAGGCCCCGAATTCTTTAAGGAAGGCGAATTTATTGGTTGTGTGTCGTGTTTTTTAGTCATCGAGAGTTAAAGACGGTCCGATAAGAAATGCCTTTCCTGCCAAAATCAAACCAAGATGTGTTTGGTGAAAGAGAGAAGCTATTTGCTGAAAATAGCTGAAGATAATTGTTTTGCAATTTGTTTGTAAGTATGTATAATTTTGAGTTTTCGCAAGTTTTCAGATTAGAAATTTGAAGTGAAGAGGCGGATTGTTGGGAATCCGCTTTTGGGCGAGATTTCGCTGAAGGTGAACAGGAAGGAAAACTGTGCCTACTGAAACTGAAAAGATAAGAATTAAAATGGAATCTTACGACCCCAGGGCTCTTGATGCATCAGCCAAGGAGATAGTAGAGCACGCCAGGAGGACCAATGCCCGTGTCAGCGGTCCTGTGCCGCTGCCTACGCGGATTGAAAGATACACCGTTTTGCGAAGTCCCCATGTTGATAAAAAGTCGCGTGAACAGTTTGAGCTGAGGACTCACAAACGTCTGATAGATATTCATGAAGCCAACGCGCGAACGGTTGAGGTGTTGAACCGTTTGGTGGTACCAGCCGGCGTTTTTGTGAAGATTAAAGCCTGAGATACGAGGTGCGAGATAATGGCAATGTTGCTGGGCAAAAAAATAGGGATGACTCAGATGTATGACGAGGCGGCCAATCTGCTGCCTGTTACAGTTATACAAGCCGGTCCCTGCATTGTTATGCAGGTCAAAACTGTAAATACAGACGGTTATAACGCTGTTCAACTGGGATACGACGATGTAAAAAAATCGCGAATAAAGAATCCGCAGCTCGGTCATGCTAAGAAAGCCAATTCAGTACCGAAGAGATTCGTCGGAGAGATGCGTCTGCCTAATGATACCGAACCGGGGTATAAAGTGGGAGACTCTCTTACGGTTTCAGTCTTTGGCAAAGAGAAGTTCGTTGATATTGTAGGTACGAGCAAGGGTAAGGGCTTTGCCGGAGTGATGAAACGGCATGATTTTCATGGGATGCCGGACTCTCACGGTACCGAGCGTAAGCATCGTTCTCCCGGTTCGATTGCCAGTCATGCTACCGACCGTGGTCACGGCGGCAATCTTCATAAGGGCAAGAGAATGGCGGGACATATGGGCGACCACAGAGCGACGGAAAAAAACCACAGCCTGGTGGCAATAGATGAGGAGAGAAATTTGTTAATGATCAAAGGTTGCGTACCAGGTTCATCCGGGAGTTACGTTATAGTCCGCAGTTCCCAAGAAGAGGCCTGATATATTTGGAGAATAGAGTTCAGAAATGATTGATTTGTCTGTTTACAACAGGGCAGGAAATGAAGTTGACGTCTTAAAAGTCGACGAGTCACTTCTTGGAGGCTCAGTTAGGTATTCACTGCTTAAGCAGGCAATAGTTATGTACCATGCCAACAAGCGCGTGGGAACAGTCGCGACAAAAAGCAGAGGGATGGTCGAAGGCTCGACAAGAAAAATTTATGCGCAAAAGCACACCGGAAACGCCCGCGCGGGAACGGTGAGAACGGGCAAGCGAGTAGGCGGCGGCGTTACTTTTGCTAAGGTCACCAGGGATTTCAGCAAAAATATGCCTAAGAAACAAAGGATATTGGCCAGAGACTCTGCGATTTTGGCAAAGCTTTTGAGCAAGGATATAGTGGTGGTTGATGAGCTGAAGTTTGAGAAGCCGCACACCAGCGATTTTGCAAGTGTCTTGGGTAATTTGAAAATCGAACGCAGTTGCCTGGTGACGATTAGCGGCTATGACGGCAATATTTATAGATCGGCCAGGAACATTCCGAGGGTGGTTGTTATGCCTGTGACTGAATTAAACGCCGGTGATATTTGCAGCCACCGCAAAATACTGTTTACTAAAGAGGCATTTTTGTCCCTCTTGAATAGAGACCAGAAAAGCGAGAATTAACGGCGAATGCTTAATAACCTTAATATAATAATTCGGCCTTTGATTACAGAGCAGGGGATGCATTTTGCGAATGTAAAAGGTGCGTACTCTTTTGAGGTGAACAAAAGAGCTAATAAAACCCAGATAAGGAACGCCGTTGAAAAAATATACAATGTTAAGGTGAGCAAGGTAAGAACGGCTAACCACAGAGGCAAATACCGCCGCAAAGGCGGGAATTTCGGTACGACAGCAAGTTGGAAGAAAGCCGTTGTATTTTTGAAACCGGACTATCATATAGATTTGTTTTAATTTTGGTAACTGGTAAATGGTAATTACCAATTACCAATGTGAGGTATGTTATGGGTATTCGAATTTATAAGCCGACATCGCCCGGACGTCGAAACAGTTCGGTAAATGATTATGCCGAGTTGACTACCGATAAGCCGGCCAAGTCGCTTTGTGTTCGCATAAAAAAAGCGGGCGGCAGAAACAGTAGCGGGATGACGATGGTACGGTTCAGAGGCGGCGGGGCAAGAAAAATTTACCGTCTCATTGATTTTAAACGTGATAAAGATGGTGTTCCTGCAAAAGTGGCAGCGATTGAATACGACCCTAACAGAAATTGCTTCATATCACTGTTGCACTATGCTGACGGTGAAAAAAGATATATATTGGCACCGCTTGGTATAAAGCTGGGCGACCGCGTGGAAAGTGGTTCTGAATGTGAGCCTAAAATTGGTAATGCGATGCCGCTGACGGCAATTCCTGCTGGCCTTGAGATTCATAACATTGAAATGACCGCAGGCCAGGGCGGAAAGTTAGTCCGAAGCGCCGGCAGTGCTGCAAAAATTGTGGCGAAAGAAGGTGATTGGGTTACCATTAGTTTACCAAGTGGCGAGATGCGGATGGTTCGCAAAGAATGCAGGGCTACAATTGGCCAGCTCAGTAACCCCGACTACCAGAACGTTACAATAGGCAAGGCCGGAAGAATGCGGCATATGGGTATCAGACCTCACGTCAGAGGCAAGGCGCAGAATCCGGTTTCTCACCCGATGGGTGGCGGCGAAGGCCGGGCAAATGGCGGACGGCATCCATGTTCACCTACGGGCGTGCTGGCAAAGGGCGGAAAAACCAGAAATCCGCGAAAGACAAGTAATAAAAGAATTATTCGAAGACGAAAAAGCGGACGTTTTCAGTTTGTAGCGTAATTGTATGATTGGTAATTAAAGTTTTAAGGTCGAGTGAATTCAAATGGGAAGATCTTTTAAAAAAGGGCCTTACGTCGATGAAAAGCTTTTTGCCAAGGTCAACAAGCGAATTGAAGTCGGCTCTCGTGAGCCGATAAAAACCTGGGCGAGAAGATGCACGATAATTCCCGAATTTGTTGGTTTTACCTTTATGGTTCACAATGGCAAGATTTTTAATAAGGTTTTTATTACCGAGGATATGGTTGGTCACAAACTGGGTGAATTTTCACCGACGAGGATTTTTAGAGGTCATTCAAGCAGGAAGATAGAAACAACAACTGCTCCTGCTACGCAATAGAGCGTCAGGGTAGAAGCGAGATAAGATATGTTAAGTTCTAATAAGTTTAAAAAGCTTTGCAAACGGCAGCGGATGAGCACAGAGCAGTTAGCTGGTCAGCTTGTCGGAGGCGGACTGAACAAGGAAAAAGCAGCGGCGGCTGTTAAAAACTGGCAGAAAGGTCTTTTTAAACCTATACCACGTAAAGAGGATATTCGCCGTTTGGCGACAGCCTTATCTGTCGAGGTAAATGATTTGGCTGAATGGTGTTCGTCCTATCGCTATGCTCCGGGTTCTGCTCGTAAGGTTAAATTGGTTACACAGTTGGTAGCTGGCCGAAGAGTTCAGGACGCAATGGATATTTTGAAGTTCACAAGAAAACGAGCTGCAGAAATGGTTGACAAAGTTCTAAAAAGTGCCGTGGCGGATGCCGATGAGCAGCAGGCTGACGTTGATAATCTCTATGTCAGTGAGGCTCGTGTTGATGGCGCAGGGTGGCGCATCGGCACCAAGAGATTTAGAGCAAAAGATAGAGGCAAGGCGTATTCTATCAGGAAAGAGGCCTGTCACATACATATAACAGTAACAGAAGCAAAGGGAGTATGAAATGTATCTCGCCAACTGCGATACGACGGGATACGAAATACGAGATTATGGGTCAGAAAACATCGCCAACAGGTTTTAGAACAGGAATAACGCGTGGATGGCAAAGCACATGGTTTGCTTCCAAGAGCGATTATGGTGATTTTCTTGTCGAGGACCAGAAGATACGCCAGTACATTGACAAGAAATTTAACCGTCAGATGCCTAAGGGCGCAGTGGCAAAAGTTGAAATAGTCCGAACACGTAATGAAGTGAAAGTAACACTGCATAGTGCCAGGCCCGGTATAGTTATTGGTCCCAGAGGCGGTGAGGTTGATAAGTTGCGGGAAGAGCTTGAGGGACTTACGGGTCGGAAGATGAGCGTTAATGTTATCGAGATAAAAGAGCCTGACCTTAATGCTGCTTTGATAGGTGAAGCAATTGCTGAACAACTAAGTAAGCGGGCTTCGTTTAGGCGCGCGATGAAAGAATTTTGCGAAGCGGCGATGAACGCCGGCGCTAAAGGAGTTAAGGTTGCCTGCTCGGGACGGTTGGCAGGCGCAGAGATAGCGCGTAGGGAGACGCAGAAACTCGGTAGTATCCCGCTGCAGACTTTGGATGCTGATGTAGATTACGCCACGGCGACAGCCAGGACGACATATGGA
This sequence comes from uncultured Planctomycetota bacterium, assembly GCA_903927855.1. Taxonomy (GTDB): domain Bacteria; phylum Planctomycetota; class Phycisphaerae; order Sedimentisphaerales; family Anaerobacaceae; genus CAIYOL01. Next base: position 3,111 of record CAIYOL010000111.1, on the reverse strand, counting down.
GCAATTGGTATCAAAGTTTGGGTTTATAAGGGCAAATTTGGTGAGGAGCTTGAGCCTAAGCAGGGTGTTCGCCGGCGTCGTCCACCGAGGCGAGATGATACGGGCCATGGTGGCAGGAGACGGACTAGAACTGCGACGGCACGGGAAGGTGGAAGTATTGCCGAAGCTAAGAAAGAACCAACCCAGGAGAAATCCAGGGACACAGAAAACCCGGAGAAACCAGTAATTAATAATCAATAATCAATTGTTAATCCGCAAGGGTCTGAAAAAATGGCGACGATGCCGAAAAGGGTTAAATACCGTAAAAGCCAGCGTGGCAAAATGAAGGGCAATGCCTCTCGATGCAATTTCGTGGCGTTTGGCGAATACGGTTTGCAGGCGATGGAAACCTGTTGGATAAGTGCCAAGCAGATTGAGGCAGGCCGAGTTTCGGCAACCCATTTCTTGCATCGCGAAGGCAAAGTTTATCTTAGAATATTTCCACATAAGCCTGTAAGTGCCAAGCCGTTGGAGACGCGAATGGGCAAAGGTAAGGGTGAGCCCGCGTTTTGGGTCGCCAGAGTCAGACCAGGGCAGGTTTGCTTTGAAGTCGGTGGAGTAGGTGAGAATATCGCAAAGCAGGCGTTGAGCAGAGTCGCTCATAAAATGCCGATTAAGTGCAGGTTTATTAAGCGAAGACATTCATTGTAGGGTTGCCATTTTGCAGTAAGCGGCCCTTGTAAAAGGAAAGCGTTAGATGAAAGCCCAGCAGTATCGTGAAATGAATCCGGAAGAGCTTAAAGACAAGCTTGAGGAGATGCAGAGGCATTTGTTTGATTTGCGCTCACAGGCGGTTACGGAGAAGCTGGAGAATTCCAAAGCTTTAATTAATGTCAGACGTGATATTGCTAGGATTAAAACGATAATGCGTGAAAAGAGGTAATGGTTTGCCGCAGTTGTGGTAATTGGAAAACGAAGATGCAGGATAAGAAATTAAAAACTGTAACCGGCGTGGTGATAAGTAATAGCGGTGATAAAAGCATCAAAATTGCCATTGATTTCAAGGTTAAGCATCCGAAGTACGGCAAATACATAAAGCGCAGGACAAAGTATGCTGTCCATGATGAGCATAATCAGGCAGGCGTAGGTGATGTCGTTGAGGCTGTTGAGTGCAGGCCCTACAGCAAAACTAAAAATTGGCGTCTTGTAAAGGTTCTGGAAAAAGCGGTTCAGCAGCAGTAACGTCAGAGAAGCGACGAGAAACGGGAAATAAAGTGATTCAGCAAGAAACAATGTTGGATGTAGCAGACAACTCAGGTGTCAAGTTGGCAATGTGCATCAGGGTTCTTGGCAAAGGAGGGTCAAGGGGTAAGTTCAGGCGCACTGTAGCCAGAGTAGGCGATGTTATCTGTGTTGCCATCAAAAAGTCGCTTCCGACCTGTCAGCTGGATGATAAGAAAGTGCATAAATGCGTTGTTATACGAACCACGCATCCTTTGAAACGCCCCGACGGCAGCTACGTAAGATTCGACCACAATGCCGCTGTTATGATTGATAATGAGGGCAATCCAATAGGGACGAGGATTTTTGGCGCGGTTGCTCGTGAGCTTCGTGAAAAAAATTACATGAAAATTATTTCACTCGCAAGCGAGGTAGTCTGAAGAAATTGGTTATTGTCTTATAAAGATAGATACGAAATTTAAAGATGGCCCTACATATAAAAAAAGGTGATATGGTCGAGATTATAACAGGTGACCATAAGGGTGCTACCGGCAAGATATTACGTGTCATACCGGAAAAGAATAAGGTAGTAGTTCAGGGACACAATATGGCGAAAAAGCACGTTCGGCCTTCACAAAAAAATCCGCATGGAGGTCGTATTGATGTTGAGCAGCCTATTCATATGAGTAATGTCCTGCTTCTGAGTCCAAAAAGCTCAAAAGGCAGCAGAGTTCATTATCAGATAAACGCCGATGGAAGCAAGAGACGCCTTGCGGCCGATGGCAGCGAAATTAGCGTTGTTAAGAGGGCCAAGAAGGCCTAAAGCGAGATACGAGATGGCACGTTTGAAGGATTTATATAAGTCCAAGATAGTTCCGGAGTTGATAAAGGAGTTTGACTACAAAAATCCTATGGCTGTGCCGCGGATGGAAAAGATTGTTATTTCTATGGGAGTGGGCAAAGCGACGCAGGACAAGAAATTTCTGGAACTTGCCAAAAATGACCTGATGATGATTACCGGCCAGTTGCCGCTCGTATGTAAAGCTAAAAAAAGCGTCTCTAATTTTAAGCTTCGTGAAGGTAACGAAATCGGTTTGAAGGTGACTGTCCGTCACGGGCGAATGTATGAATTTATGGATAGACTTATCAGTCTTGCAATTCCGCGAGTAAGAGATTTTCGGGGCCTTAGCCCAAAAAGTTTTGACGGCAGGGGCAATTACTCGATGGGAGTGACTGAACAGAGTATTTTTCCTGAAATTAACCCTGCGAAGGTAGAGTTTCAGCAGGGTATGAACATAGCTTTTATAACTACGGCCAATACCGATGAAGAAGCAAAGAAGATGCTGGCACTTTTTGGAATGCCCTTCAGAGAATCGGCATCGCAGGAGCCGTAAGAGTTAGTAACTGTTTGAAGGCAAACGATTGATTTGGAGTAAGTAAGTGTCGACTAAAGCTCTGGAAAATAAGTCAAAAAAGAAACAAAAGTTTCGTGTTAGGCAGTATACGCGATGCCAGCTTTGTGGAAGGTCCCACGCTGTTTATCGTAAGTTCAAGGTTTGCCGTATTTGTTTCAGAACTTTAGCTCTCGAAGGGAAAATACCGGGAGTGAAAAAAGCCAGTTGGTAAAGCGATTTACCGTAGAAAAATCGTAATTTGGAGATTGACTTGGAACCTAATTATGAGCGCCAGTGACCCAATAGCTGATATGCTGACGAGAATTCGCAATGCGATCAGGGTAAACAAGACCGATGTTGACATTAAGGCATCAAGTATCTGCGAAGGCATAGCGGCTGTGCTTAAGCAGGAAGGTTATATCTCAGATTTCAGCCGTATCGATGATGGCAAACAGGGAATACTGAAGGTTATCCTAAAGTATGACCAGAATGGCCAGGCTATTATTAGTGAAATAGC
>CAIYOL010000110.1 GCA_903927855.1 uncultured Planctomycetota bacterium | reverse complement strand
TGGCACGGAAAGCTGAACCCGCAGCAGCGGCTGAAACACAACCTGAAGATGAGCTGGGGGCTACAATCGCATCTATTACAAAGGAATTAGTTAACGGCAAGAAGGCCGAACCTAACGAAACTAATGAGGTTGCCGAGCGACAGGTAGTCCATGAACCAAACGGGCCTGCCGTCGCTGCTGTTACTACAGCAGAAGCAACTGAGGCGGTAGCATCGGGTGACACCTATATTGAAGTGATTAATCGCAAAAGAAATATCCGGCAAAGTCACACGAGAGCAGTTGTTAACGATGCTGTGGCTAAAGTGCAAAATTACATAAGCCAGGACGAATTCGATAAGGCAAAGGAAGAGGTAGAGAGAGCTGAGCGGATTGTGAATGAATACCAACCGGACCTCGGAGACGAGCTTTTTAGACAACACAGTGGTGAATTGAAACAACTGGCCGAGACAATAATCCAGGCACAGGACCAGAGAGCCCAGCAGCTGCAGGAACAGAAGCGCTTGGAGGCGATAGAAGCACAACGCCGGGATAGAGAGCAAATGGAGGCTGACAGAAGCAAGAGAATAGCCGAACTGATGAACAACGCGGTTACTTTTCAGAGCCAGCAGCGTTACGAGGAAGCTCTTGGCCAATTAGAAAGCTTGCTTGCCCTCGACCCATTAAACGACCAGGCTTTGCTACTTAAGCAGACGCTGACAGATATAGTTGGCTTCCGCAGACAATTGGAGGCGCAGAGAGAATCGGATAAGGAACGTGTCAATACTTTGATTGGGGCTGATGAGGCCATGGTACCATATGCCGAAGAGCTTACGCATCCCAAGGATTGGCAGGAAATTATCGCCAGTTCGTTTCGACAACCAGAACCTCCAATCGGGCGGAGCGAGACTGTTGCAACTGTCTATAAACAATTAGATGAAATCGTGGACCTTTCACAACTGACGCCGGAGACGCCTTTTGGCGAAGCGTTAGAGATGTTAAAGAATTCTGTTAACCCGCCATTGAAGATGTTTGTCAATTGGCGGGATTTAACTGACAACGCCGATATCGACCAGACTACGCCGATACATATGGATCCGATATCAACAGTTCAGCTCAAAAAGGCGCTGGAGCTTTTGTTAGAGGCGGTTTCGGGCGGATTTGCAAATATCCGTTACGACGTTGTCGAGGGTGGGATAGTTAAGATAGCAACTGCGGAATCACTTCCGCCCACAATGGAGACGCTGGTTTATGACATTACCGACTTGATTGGCCGACCGGCCGATTTCTATGCACAACTTGGTGGGACTATCACCGCCCCCACAGAGGGCGAAGCAGGTACGGAACAGCTGGGTGAGCAACAGGAATTAACCAGGGATCAAATCATCGCAGAGGCGGTCATCCGGGCCACTAATCTGGTCCAGCTTATCCAGCAGACCGTTAAGCCGGAGACTTGGGTTGAGGGCGGCGGAGAGGGCTCCATAACAGTTTATGAAAACAAAAAGCTTATTATCTATCAGACCCGTGACGTTCATGATCGAATCGAGTCAATGTTTGCGGAGTTACGTAAGGCACTTGGAAATCAGGTTTCTATCGAGGCCAGATTCTTGCTGGTGGGCGAGAATTTCCTTGAAGATATCGGGCTGGATATAGACAGAATTAGAATCCCCTCCCACGGCAATGTGAGTTTGATTGATATCCACCAAGGTTCTTCAGGTATGACTTTACCCGGCGATACGGGGATTACCGGCAGTTGGGGGTCGGTCGTGAACCCCGGTGGTGGTGGAACTGGAAGTAGTGGGTTGAACGCCGATGCAAGTATTGGCAATTTGGCAATGCTTAATCAATTGCAAGTAGACATAATTCTCAGGGCGACTCAGGCTCACAGAGATGCTAAGTCTTTGACTGCTCCGAAAGTTACTGTTTTAAGCGGAGAGATGGCCACATTCCAGGTAGGAAGATTTAGGCGGTATCCGGCCAATGTTACTACTGATATTTCAACGATTGGCACGGGGGATAATCAGGCTTTTTATTATACAGTAAATTACGATGAACGTAGTATAGTCTCTGGTCCGCTTCTCAATATCACGCCGATTATTACCCCGGACAAGAAGAATGTGCTGCTGAATATTGTTACTGAAATGCGGGAGTACCTTGGTATGCAAACCTTTGATATTCAGATGCCTGCTATTGGTAACCTTGCAGCCGCGTCTTACACAATACCCTTGCCTGAGACGGAAGTATCGAGAGTCCAGACGCGTGTGAGCGTGCCTGATAGAGCGACATTATTGTTAGGCGGTCAAAGACTGAACGCCGACGTCGAAAAAGAAGTAGGGGTGCCGGTAATGAGCAAGGTGCCTTTTATTGGACGATTGTTTAGTAACCGCAGCAAAGTCAAGGACAGCCAGATTTTATTGATATTAGTTAAACCGACCATTATTCTGCGGGAAGAAAAAGAAGCTGAGGCAATTGCCGCCATGGAAGGCAATATCTAAACTTGTGGCGGTTATGTGTTTTTTTTGCAAATTGTTCCTGCATTCCACCATAGGCAGGCTCGATTTGCAGCATTTTTAGGCCGTTGAGGTCTTATAATTTCATATATATTTGTAAAATT
>CAIYOL010000109.1 GCA_903927855.1 uncultured Planctomycetota bacterium | reverse complement strand
CGTCAGCATCGACGCTGCCGAAGGTGTAAGCACCGGAATCAGCGCTGCCGACAGGGCAAGGACCATTCAAGTCGCAATTGCTGACAACTCGAAACCCGCCGACCTCGTTCGCCCCGGCCACGTGTTTCCGCTCCGCACGCGTAAGGGCGGTGTATTGGTTCGGGCTGGCCAAACTGAAGGAGCGGTCGACCTGGCGCGCCTGGCTGGTTTGAAACCGGCGGGGGTCATCTGCGAAGTTATGAATGAGGACGGCTCAATGGCGCGAGTGCCCCAGCTGTTCGAATTCTGCGAAAAACATAATCTCAAAATCGCTTCAATTGCGAAACTCGTAGAATACCGTCTCCAGCGCGAAAGCCAGATTAAACGCATCGAGAAAGTAGCTTTGCCTACCGACTACGGAGAATTTAAGCTCATCGCTTACCAGAGCGTAACTTCTTCGGAGCCGCATCTGGCGTTATGCAAAGGCAACGTCGGCGAGCTTGACGAGAATGGCGCGCCTATCGAACACACAGAACCCGTCCTCGTAAGAGTGCATTCGGAATGTATGACAGGAGACCTCTTTCATTCGCAGAGGTGTGAATGCGGCTACCAGATGATAACTGCGATGGAGATGATTGAGAAAGCCGGTGAGGGAGCGTTGATTTATCTCAGGCAGGAAGGCAGAGGTATCGGCCTGACGAACAAACTGCGGGCTTACAAACTTCAGGAGCAGGGTCTGAACACCGTTGAGGCCAATCTGAAACTGGGCTTTTCAGCCGACAAGCGAGACTATGGAATTGGTGCACAAATCTGCCGCGATTTGGGGCTCAGGAAAATACGAATACTGACCAACAATCCGAAGAAAATAAGTCGCCTTGAAGTTTATGGCATAAAAGTTGTTGAGCAGGTGCCGTTAAAAGCTAAACCAGGCAAGCACAATATTGACTATCTCAGGACAAAAAAATATCATTTTGGCCATATGCTCGATGAGGACTTGTAGTTTTATGAAAGCAGTTGCTGTAATAGCACAGATGCTTTTATTGCTTTTGGGCGGGGTATGTTGCGAACCGGCGAACGCCGCCGAATCATCCCAGAAAGCTGATAGTGATTCTAATCAGCTTTCCGAATACGGCCCGGCGAAAGTTGAAATTATGCCGTTGACCGAATTTACCGGCGATGGCGATGGCAAAAAACCGTCAAAAATAAAAGTCTATGTGAGTCTGCTGGACGCGTTCGATTGTCAGATAAAAGCACCGGTGGTATTTCGCTTCGAGTTATACGACAGAGTTCCGCTCTCTGCCGACCCGAAGGGCCAAAGAATTCTTATCTGGCCGGATATCGATTTGAATGATGCGGACAAAAACAACAAGTACTGGCGTGACTTCCTAAGGGCCTACGAATTCGATCTGCCTTTCGAGCCGAAAAAAGGCAATAGCTACATATTACAGGTAACAGCTCTGTGTCCGAATGGCAGGCGCCTTTCAGCCGATTTCACCCTTAAATAATGCACAAACCCATAGTGAGCTTGTCGAACCTATCGATGGATTTGTCGTGCTGTGTGGATTTTTCGCCACCTTAAATTAAATTGACCGAAAAGCCTTTATCTGCGATTATATCCTGCATATAGCCTCATTTTTTGCTTATTTTTACAGGAACCTTTTAGGCCGATGTTGGTCTAAATAAGGAGAAAAGGCGTGACCAAAGCTGCAAATATCAGCATTGACGATGCCGCCCTGGTTCAGCAGTGTCGGCAGGGTGATTCTGTAGCGACCGAAACGTTGATTCGCAGGTATCAGAATCGAATATATAACGCCATTTTTAGAATATGCGCAAACCCCGACGATGCTGCGGAACTTACTCAGGATACGTTTGTCAAAGTAATAGAGAACATTGTTAATTTCGAGGGCAGAAGCAGTTTTTACACCTGGGCCTTTAGAATTGCCGTTAATCTGACTCTGAACCACTGTCAGAGAAACGTCAAGCTGGGAATTAAAAGCCTCGACGCCGAGGATAGTAAAGACGACAACGAAGATAAGGGGGTTTTGAAGAAATTTCTGGCCAACGACAATTTGCCTGACCCTGCTGTCGTGGCACAGAATAAGGAGTTATGCAGGTTAGCTGTAAAAGCCTTGATGAAACTGGATGATACGCAGCGGGCTGTTATTGTTTTGAGGGATATTGAAGGTATGAATTACGCTCAGATTGCAGAGGTCCTTGATATCGAGTTAGGTACGGTTAGAAGCCGGCTCAGCAGGGCTCGAACCAATCTGAGAGAAATTGTGGAGAGGTGGTTCTGATGAGCCAAAATGAAATTACAAATATAGACGAATTGCTGAATAGTTTTATTGATGGAGAACTGGACGCCAGGCATCAGACCGAGGTTCAGCGATTGATAAAGCACGACCCGCAAATTGCTGAACGCCTGCTTCAGCTTCAAAAGTGCAAAAGGCTGGTTAGTTCTCTGCCTTACACCGAGGCCCCGCAGGAGTTGTTAGGCAATATTAAAGCCTCGCTGAATGAAAGAAAACCCCTTGTTCAACAGCAGCAACGCCTGGAGCGCGAAGGGGCGAGGCATTTATTGGTTCGCCAACTTATCTCTGCCGCTGCTATGATTGCTCTTGTGGGTGTTTTGGCGGCGGTGATTTACTCAATCGTTGCTCCCCAGGTTACTATTGTTAAGCCGGTCGCTGTTGATTTGCGCTTGCAGCCAATAGCGCCTCAGCCGAAGGAATCCACACCCGTCGCTGTAGTTGCGACCGCCGAAAAACCGGTCGAACCCATCCTCGCCGAGGCAAAATTTACCGGTCGGCTTGAATTAAAAACAACCAGCCCTGCGGAAGTTGCGGCTTTTATTAACAAAGCGATTGAATATAACATCCCTTCGGGCGAGCGCTCTGTAGCAGTCCCGGGCAAACTGCAAGAATCGCATACCCTCGTTTGCAGCCGGCAAAATCTAAGGGTTCTTTTAGATGAATTGAATACTGTTTGGGATAAAATTGATTCAGCCGTCTTACTTGTTAATACCGATAGGCCCCAAGGGCAAATAGTGGTTGACGCAGTTACTCCTGAGCAGATTAGCGAAATTGCTAAACAGAACGATTTCCAATCGCAAATCAAAACGGCTAAGTTCTTCGCCGCGATGAACAACATAACTGAACGCTCTCCCGGCAAAGAGGTGCAGGTTGCCTTTGATAATAGCGCCCCTGCTTTGATAACCATACCCAAGCCCGTCTTGACTTCGAGTGAAAAACCTGTTACAAAAACTGCCGGTGCAACGCAGGCAGAGCAGCAAGTGCTTCTGACTATCGTTGTCACAGGCAGCGATTAATATACAAATCGCAAAACTGGTTAAATGAAATCGCAATTTATTGCGACTATTTTATATTTAGCCCCAACCCGGCGCGGTGGGGGTTACTTCACTTTACGGTAAATCCCAGGCCTTCTTTATTATTCCGATTATTGCCATCCTCAAAATTGAAAGGCTTGATTTCCGCCCACACCTGATGGGCGCCGGGATAATTGACTAACCTGTCTGTTGAGGAGTAGGCACGTACAACCTCCCCCGGCTGTAGCCCGCTTTGACGAAAGGTTCCAATCGGATACGTACTGTTGCGGGAAACATCCAGAATGAACATTGCTAAGTCGTACTGACCGGACGGCTTCTGCCCGGCATTCTGCACGAATACTCTTACCGTAAAAGGTGTTTGAGCCTTTGGTTCAGCAGGAATCACAGTTATCTTGGAAATTACCAAATCTGAAGAAAGAGGTTTCGATGGTGACGCTTGTCCGCCGCTGCTCGGAGGCGGTGGCGCTGAAGGCTTTGGCTTTTTTTTGCAGCCTGTCCAAATCATTGTGCCGCTCAAAAGGAGCAGGACTATGCCTGCTGTGCGTAATCTGTAATATGCTCTGGTTTCCATTTTTTCTCCCTTTCTGGCTGTTTTTATCAAGACCTTTTCCGTTTCCTCACAGGTCGTAATTCCCGCCGTCAATCGTATTAAAGGTTACTCGAATTTTAAAAAAGGTTCTCATCCCAAAAAGCTGGTGAATATTAAGGACTATTTTGATTTAAGTCTTTTGGATTTAACGCTTTAACCCGTGAGATGGCGGCTTTGCCTATCAGGCAATAGCATGTATGCGCCAAGTCCGCCTTTTCCATAGTTTTAACCAGTCAACCAACCTCAAACTAACCAGTTTTTGGGAGTTAACCTAAAAAAACAGGTTTTTTTGTTGACTTTTGGAAAACTTGCGATACGTTTGAAAAACACGCAAAAAGATGATATACTATACGCAGAATGAAGTATTATCGGAGTTATCCATTGGAAGACTTGCGATATATTAGAAAAAGCGTTCTAAAGAAGGGGGATTATGAAAACAGATATTTGCTTATTGTTTTCATAGGCGACTTTTTAAGACTAGAAAGGGG
>CAIYOL010000108.1 GCA_903927855.1 uncultured Planctomycetota bacterium | reverse complement strand
ATATAAAGAGATATAAAACCTTTATCTCGCATAACTTTTATTCTAAGCAACAGCCAGCCGAATTAGCCTATCCTGAAAATAAAAACACAAAAGTACTCTTCCTTGTAAATAAGTTACATTTATGTCCCATTTTTGCCAAATTTCCCACCCAAATATAAAACATATCCCCATATGCAATAAGCACTTACGACTTCTCAGCCGCCTTGGCACACCCCTTGCATACAAGATAGCTAATAGTCCTGACAGCTATATACAGAAATCTAAAAGGAGAATTATAGTGAGATTGGAAATATACGGTATCCTAGTTTTGGGGCTAATGGTGTTCGCTCTGGCATTAGAGACAGCCAGGGCAGAAGAACAAGCCAAAGAGCAAGTTGTGAAGTTTGGGATTTCGGCGGATTATTACACCAAGTACATCTGGCGAGGGCAGAATGTCGATGACAAGAGCGTTTTCCAGCCGGCTGTTTCGGTAAGCGCCCACGGCTTCACCGGCTCAATCTGGGGCAATATGGATATGACTAACAAGTCTTTAACTGCCCCGGATAATGCAGGGGAATTTAGTGAGTTTGATTACACGCTCGACTATTCAGGAACTATGCCGGGTATTGACTGGCTGGGCTTTTCTGTAGGCACGATTTACTATCGGTTCCCTAATACTGTCTTTGAGCCGACAACCGAAATATACGGAGGCCTGAGTCTGCCCAAAGTTCCATTGTCTCCATATTTCAAATGGTACCGCGACGTTGATGAAATCGACGGCAGCTATTTCCAGTTTGGTATCGGACACACGATTGAGAAGATTTATACGTTCAATGAGAAGTGCTACTGCGGCTTACAGTTAGGCGCAAGTTACGGCTGTGGTAATGCCGCTTATAATAAGGGCTACTTTGGCGTAGACAGCGGCCAGTTGAATGACTTTACACTCACAGCGGGACTACCCTTCTGTATGGACACTTGGATGATTAGGCCGAGTATTAACTATTCAACTATGCTCAGCAATTCGATCCGGGATGCTACTGAAAGAAGCGACAACATCTGGACAGGCGTCGGAATATCAACCAGCTTTTGATGTAAAATTTTAAACGGAGAAATAAATTATGCGAAACTTAACGAGACAATTAGCGAAATCAAGTGGATGGTTCTTAACTGCTATTTTGGTAGTCGCAGTGATATGTGGGGTGGCATCGGCAGATGAGCCCGCAGCTGCGCCGGCCAAAGCGGTCATAGACACCGGGGATACCAGTTGGCTGCTGATATCGACCGCGTTAGTAATGCTTATGACACCAGGACTGGCATTTTTCTACGGCGGGCTGGTTCGGCGAAAAAATATGCTGTCAGTGTTGATGCAATGCCTGATGATTTTGTGCCTTATTAGTTTGCAGTGGGTGCTGTTCGGCTACAGCTTGTCTTTTGGTCCTGACCACCGCTCACTTATAGGCGGGCTTGACTGGTCTTTCCTGAAGAATGTGGGGCTTGAGCCAAATCCCGCCTATGCCCCAACGGTCCCGCACCAGATGTTTATGATGTTTCAAATGATGTTCGCCGTGATAACGCCGGCGTTGATTATTGGCGCCTTTGCAGAACGGATGAGGTTCTCAGCGTTGTGCATATTTATGCTTCTGTGGGCGACCGTCGTTTACGACCCGGTGGCGCACTGGGTATGGGGAGTGGGAGGATTCATAAGAAACTGGGGCGCCCTCGATTTTGCCGGCGGAACGGTGGTGCACATCAACGCTGGTATGACGGCCCTGGCGTGTGCATTGATGCTTGGACGCAGACAGGGATACCCCAACGGGATGTCTCCGCCTCATAACCTGCCGTTTGCGGTGTTAGGTGCGGCGTTACTCTGGTTTGGCTGGTTCGGCTTCAATGCCGGCAGCGCCTTGGGTGCGAGTTCTCTGGCCTGCAGCGCATTTACTGTGACGCACATCGCCGCCGCAGCAGCCGGTTTATCCTGGGCAATTCTTGACTGGCTTAAACACAAAAAGCCCACGACTCTGGGCTTGATTACCGGCGCAGTGGCCGGCTTGGTAGCCATAACCCCCGCATCAGGATATGTTAACCCGATGGGGGCTATATGGATAGGAATCGGTGCCGGAGTCATCCCCTGGTTTGCCGTGACTTATTTCAAAAATTTGCTTGGCTATGATGATTCGCTCGATGCCTTCGGCGTCCACGGCGTAGGCGGTATGTGGGGAGCGATTGCCACAGGTATCTTCGCTACAAAGGCAGTCAACCCAGCCGGGGCCGACGGCCTTCTTTATGGCAACCCCACCCAGTTCCTGATACAAGTCAAAGCCGTGATTATTACAGTTGTCTTCTCTTTCGTCGCAGGTATAGTGCTGCTCAAAGCCGTGGATATAGTAATGAAACTGCGTGTAAGTGAGCACGAAGAGCGAGTGGGTCTAGACCTGACGCAACATCGTGAAGCTGCTTATACCCTGATTGACTAAGCGAGAAAGGAAAAAACAAATGAAATATGTAATAGCTGTTATTCAGCCGGATCGTTTGGATGATGTGCTAAAAAGATTAGAGGAAAAAGAGATTCACCTTGTAACAGTATCAGAAGTTGTAGGTCGAGGCCGGCAGAAGGGCATAGCCGAGGTTTACCGAGGCCACAAAGAAAAGGGTAGTTTGCTGAGGAAGGTAAAATTAGAGATAGCAGTGAATGAAGCGTTTGTCGAGCCGGCAATCGAAGCAATCATTGAAGGCGCGAAGACCGGACAAATCGGCGACGGAAAGATATTTGTGCTGGACCTGCCTGAATGCATCCGCATTAGAACGGGCGAAAGAGGCGGCGAAGCTATCGGGTAGAAGTGAGCTTTCAATAGAATGACGGGGCATCGCACGAGGATGCCTTGGTCAGGGTGGGCTCTGTGCCATGGCTGCCAGAGCCCCCATTTTAACATGAAAAGTGACAAAAATGCAAGTTTGTTTTGGAGTACATACAAAAATGTAGCTTTATTCTCTGATGACTCTGGGCTTTTAATGGGCGTAACTTAGGCTTATGCAAGACGTTACACAAAAAATGCTTTTGATAAACCTCTTGGCACAAGGTTTGCGTAATATCTGAATGCAGCCATTTTACGTCAACCCACAAGAGATTTGGGTTCATAGAAGCTCGGAATGCGTGTGAAACTGCAGGGATTAAGTTTTCTGCGGGACTCGTTGGCTGTCGGTTTTGTTGGCTTGCCGTTAAAAGAAGCTGACTTCTGATGCGGACCGATACGAAGGAGTTCAGAGAAATGAAAAAAGTGCTGGCAGTAACAACGGTTCTTTTATTGATTGCAGGAACAGCGTTTTGCGAAACAAAACCGTTAGTTGAAGTAAGCTCTTTGGCAAGTCAAAAACCTACAATCGACTCAGGCGATACGGCATGGGTATTGATATCCGCGGCACTTGTTATGCTCATGACACCCGGGCTGGCATTTTTCTACGGCGGCCTGGTTCGACGCAAAAATATGCTTTCGGTACTTATGCAATGTTTTATGGCCCTGTGCCTGATTAGTATTCAATGGATTGTATGCGGATACAGTTTATCATTTGGGCCAGACAAAAGTTCCATAATCGGCGGACTGGAATGGACGTTTTTGAAAAACGTTGGTATGACACCAAACGCCGACTATGTCGCGACGGTACCGCACGAAGTGTTTATGATGTTCCAGATGATGTTCGCGATAATAACGCCGGCGTTAATCATAGGGGCATTTGCGGAACGAATGAAATTCTCTGCGTTTTGCATTTTTATGCTGTTGTGGGCGACCATTGTTTACGACCCTATAGCACACTGGATATGGGGCGCAGGCGGTTTTTTGAGGAACATGGGTGCATTGGATTTTGCCGGTGGAGCTGTCGTTCATATAAACGCCGGGATGACGGCTTTGGCGGCAGCACTGATATTAAAGAAGCGACAGGGCTATCCGTGCAGCATTTCTCCCCCGCACAATCTGCCGTTTGCAGTGCTGGGCGCTGGTTTATTGTGGTTCGGATGGTTCGGCTTCAATGCAGGCAGCGCTTTGAAGGCATCGGGCCTGGCAGGCAACGCGTTCGCGGTAACACACATATCAGGCGCCGTTGCCGGTGTGACGTGGGCTTTACTTGACTGGCTTAAGTACAAAAAGCCCACTACGTTAGGTATGATTACCGGCGCAGTAGCCGGTCTGGCAGCTATTACCCCTGCGTCTGGATTCGTAACACCTACGGCGGCAATATGCATCGGTATAGGAGCCGGTTTGATTCCGTGGCTGGCCGTTACATGCCTTAAAGCATCACTCGGTTACGATGATTCGTTAGACGCTTTTGGCGTACACGGAATCGGAGGCATCTGGGGTGTTCTTGCAACAGGTATATGGGCCACAAAGACGATTAACCCCGACGGTGCAGATGGCTTGTTACACGGTAACCCCTTGCAGTTGTGGATTCAGGCTAAGGTGGTTATTATCACGGTAGCATATTCATTCATAGTCGGAATCGTGCTGCTTAAGCTGGTGGATGCGGTAATGAAACTGCGTGTAAGTGAGCACGAAGAGCGAGTAGGTCTGGACCTGACACAACACCGTGAAGCCGCATATACATTGATTGATTAAATGAGAAAGGGAAAAACAAATGAAATATGTAATAGCAATTATTCAGCCGGACCGTTTGGATGAGGTGCTAAAAAGATTAGAGGAAAAAGAGGTTCACCTTGTAACCGTATCGGATGTTGTTGGTCGAGGGCGGCAGAAGGGCATAGCCGAGGTTTATCGAGGCCACAAAGAAAAGGGTAGTCTGCTGAAGAAAGTAAAATTAGAGATAGCAGTAAATGAGGCGTTTGTCGAGCCGACGATTAGTGCAATCGTCGATGGCGCAAAGACCGGACAAATTGGCGACGGCAAGATTTTTGTACTTGACCTGCCTGAATGTATCCGCATTCGGACGGGAGAAAGAGGTGGTGAGGCGATAGGCTGAAAGGAGATTTTCGTTAAGAAGGCAAGGCTTTTTGTTGTGTGCCTTCTTTTGTGTTGTAACTTGCTGCAATTCTGAATAAGATATATTGCAGCAGTAAAGCAGGTATAAAAAAAGAGAAAACGTTTGTAAAAAGGAGAAATCAAATGACACCGAAAGAGTTTTTTGAATTCGCAAAGAAGAACAATGCGAAGATGGCGGACCTGAAGTTTGTCGACCTTCTTGGTACCTGGCAGCACTGCACATTCCCTGTGGAGTTCCTGGACGAAAAGACCTTTAAGGAAGGTCTTGGTTTCGACGGCTCCTCAATCCGCGGCTGGAAGCCGATTCACCAGTCAGATATGATGGCAGTTCCAGACCTGAGTACCGTGGTCATGGACTCGTTTTTCGTCAAACCTACTGTGAGTGTCCTTGCTGATATTATCGACCCGCTCACACGCGAAGAGTATAATCGTGACCCTCGCAATGTAGCAAAAAAGGCGGCTGAATTTGCGAAAAAGAGCGGATTAGCGGATACTGCGTACTACGGCCCTGAGCCGGAATTTTTTATCTTCGACGAAGTTCGCTATGAGCAGAACCAGCATACCGGGATGTATTCAATCGATTCGGCGGAAGGGTCATGGAATACTGCCCGTTTTGAAGAACCAAACCTTGGATATAAGCCGTCGTACAAAGGCGGTTATTTCCCTGTAAGCCCGACCGACACCCAGCAGGATATCCGTACCGAAATGGTTGAGGAAATGCAGAAGGTCGGTATTGTGATAGAGAAACACCATCATGAAGTAGCAACCGGCGGACAAGCTGAAATCGATATGCTTTTCGCACCGCTTGTCGAACAGGCCGACAAACTTATGTGGTATAAATATATCGTCAAGAACGTAGCAAAGCGCCACGGCAAGACGGCAACATTTATGCCCAAGCCGATATTCTTGGACAACGGTTCCGGTATGCATACGCACTTCTCACTTTGGAAGGGCGGCAAAAACCTGTTTGCCGGGAAGGGCTATGCCGGTCTTTCAGACCTTGCTATGCACGCTATTGCCGGCCTTATTACTCACGCCCCGGCCATTCTGGCCTTTGCTGCACCGACGACAAACTCATATCGCCGGCTCGTGCCAGGCTTCGAGGCACCGGTTAACCTGTGTATGTCCGCACGTAATCGGTCAGCCGCCTGCCGCATACCGATGTACTCGCCGAGTCCAAAGGCAAAACGCGTTGAGTTCCGCTGCCCGGACCCGAGTTGCAATGGCTACCTTACTTTTGCCGCGATGCTTATGGCTGCCAATGATGGCATCAAACGCAAGCTCGACCCGGGTAAGCCAATGGACGTTGATGTGTATGAGCTTTCCAAAGCAGAGCTGGCAAAGACCAAAAAGGCGCCCGGCTCACTTGCCGAGGCGGTTGAAGCTCTTGAGAAGGACCACAAATTCTTGACCGAGGGCGACGTATTCACCAATGACCTTATCGAGACGTGGATTCAATGGAAACGAGAAAAGGAATTAGACGAAATAGCACTACGGCCTCACCCACATGAGTTTCACCTGTATTATGATAGTTGATTTGCAGCAGACCGGCTTGTAAACTGTTGCACTTTATTGTTCGGCCTCCTTGTCGATTCGGCAGCAGCCGCACCGACAAGGTGGCTTTACGTATAGTTTTAACGGAATGATATGGCAACAAATACAAAACATCTTGGTCTTTATGATTCACGGTATGAGCACGGCTCCTGCGGTATCGGTGCTGTTGTCAACATATCCGGCCGGCAGGACCATTCTATTATCGAATACGGCAAGGAAATTCTCTTAAACCTGCGACACCGCGGCGCAGCCGGTGCCGACGAAGTTACGGGTGATGGGGCGGGTATCTTATTTCAGATTCCGCATAAGTTCTTGCAAACCGAGTGCGAGCAGCTCGGTTTTTTTTTGCCCGAACCGTCTCAATACGGCGTTGGGATGATATTTGGCTCACAGAATAAAGGACTTCGCGATAAATGTGACCGGATACTGGAAGATTCGCTCACCCATTACGGTCTTAAGGTATTGGGCTGGCGGGACGTGCCTACGTCAAATGATTGTTTGGGCAAAATAGCCCTCCAGGCGGAACCCTCGATAAAACAGATTTTTGTAGATGGAGCGGGACTTGAAAATGAATTACTGGAAAGAACGCTGTATTTAGCACGCAAGCGAGCTGAAAAACTTGTCAGAAAAAGTTTCGGGCAGGAAGGTGAAGATTTCTATGTGTCGACGTTATCCTGCAGAACCATCTGTTACAAGGGAATGTTTATGGCGTGGCAGCTGTTTGCCTATTATCCCGATCTCGCAGACGAGCGGCTCAACTCTGCCCTTGCTATTGTCCATCAGCGATACAGCACCAACACCTTCCCGAACTGGCGGCTTGCCCAGCCGATGAGATGCATAGCCCATAATGGCGAGATAAACACGCTTAGCGGAAATCGCAACTGGATGCAGGCCCGTCAGATGAAAATGTCCAGCGAAGTATTTGGCGACAATATTAGTGACTTGTTTCCGATTTTGACCCCTGAAGGAAGTGACTCTGCGTGTTTTGACAATGTTCTTGAGTTGCTTGTTCGTGCCGGGCGGAGCTTGCCTCATTCAATAATGATGATGATACCGGAAGCATTCGGGTCAAAATATCATATCAGTACGGATAAACGCGCATTTTACGAGTATCACGCATCCATAATGGAGCCGTGGGATGGTCCTGCCGCGATGGTATTTACCGACGGCCGTATCGTCGGTGGAACTCTTGACCGTAACGGTCTCAGACCCTGCCGCTATCTTGTAACAACTGATGGCTTGGTCATTATGGCCAGTGAAGCCGGCGTTGTACAATTCCCGCCGGAAAAAATCCAGCGAAAGGGACGTCTGCGTCCGGGTCATATGTTTCTTGTTGATACGGTCGAAGGTCGAATAATTTCTGACAATGAGATAAAAAGTAAGATTGCCCGTCAGAAACCTTACCGTATATGGTTGGATTGGAACAGAATTGAGCTTCGAGGTTTGTTTGAGGCACCTAAACTGGTGCAGGCTGCTCCTGAAACATTGACTCAACGGCTGCGATTATTCGGCTATACTCGTGAAGAGCTGAAAATGATTTTGCTTCCAATGGCATTAAATGCGCAGGAGCCAGTAGGTTCGATGGGAAACGATACTCCGTTGGCGGTACTTTCCGATAAACCAAAGCTTTTGTTTAACTATTTCAAACAGCTTTTTGCTCAGGTAACAAACCCGGCGATAGATCCGCTGCGGGAGGGATTGGTTATGAGCCTGATGAACTTTGTTGGCAGAAAGTTAAACATTCTGGAAGAAACGCCTGAGCATTGCCGTCAGCTTAAATTGCCCCACCCGATTTTGGCTAACGAAGATATTCAGCGACTGCTCACGGTAAAAAGACAGGATCTTAAAACTGTCAGTGTCTCAGCCGTTTTTGATATCAACGTTGCTAATGTCGCTAACAGCCTGAAACTGGCCTTAAGAAGATTGGTGGACTCAGCAGAAAAAGCTGTTAAACAGGGTGTCTCGCTGATAATAATCAGTGACCGGGAAGTTTCGGAGACAGCGGCCCCGATTCCGTCGCTTTTGGCGACGGCCGCGGTTCATCACGGGTTACTTAATCGCGGTCTTCGCGGCGAAGTGGGTTTGATTGTCGAAAGCGGTGAGCCGCGAGAGGTAATGCATTTTTGCCTTTTATGCGGCTTTGGTGCTAATGCGATAAATCCTTATTTGGCATTCGAAGCACTCGACTATCTTCAGCAGGAAGGCGAGCTTTCTGCAGATATGGAACCCTATCAGATAGCGGATAACTACATTGCCGCGATTAAAAAAGGCATCTTGAAAACAATGAGCAAAATGGGAATTTCGACTTTGCGCAGCTACACCGGCGCTCAACTGTTCGAGGCTATCGGCTTAAATCGTTCTCTCGTAGATGAATACTTTACCGGCACCAGTTCGCGGATTGGTGGAATTGGTTTGGCTGAAATCGCGCAGGAAGCAATTGCCCGTCATAATGCAGCTTTGCAGCGGCGCCCCTCGGGGGTGCTTGAGCTGGATTTTGGTGGTGAATATCATTTCAGACACAGCGGCGAGGAACATCTCTGGAACCCGGTAACGATATCGAAGCTGCAGCATGCAGTCAAATACGGAGACCAGCAGGCTTACGACGATTACGCCAAAGCAGTAAATCAGCAGGCCAGAAAGCTGTATACTTTGCGGGGGCTTTTCGAATTCGTTCCCGGTGAGGCAATACCGATTGAAGAGGTGGAGGCCGCCGACGAAATAATCAAAAGATTTTGCACTGGTGCAATGAGCCATGGTTCAATCAGCAAAGAAGCACATGAGTGCGTAGCTATTGCTATGAACCGCATAGGCGGGATGAGCAATACCGGCGAAGGCGGCGAAGACCCTTCTCGCTACATACCAGAACCCAGCGGTGATTCAAAGAACTGTGCTATCAAGCAGGTAGCCAGCGCGAGGTTTGGAGTGACATTGAATTATCTCGCTCATGCAAAAGAGCTCCAGATAAAAATAGCTCAGGGTGCAAAACCCGGTGAGGGCGGGCAGCTGCCAGGGCATAAGGTTACGGAAGAAATCGCTATGCTTCGGTACTCAACTCCGGGCGTGACGCTGATATCACCTCCTCCTCATCACGATATATACTCGATTGAGGACCTCGCACAGTTAATATACGACCTTAAGTGCAGTAATCCCGGAGTAAAGGTTTCGGTTAAGCTCGTTGCCGAAGTCGGAGTTGGTACAATTGCTGCGGGAGTTGCCAAAGGCAACGCGGATGAGGTTCTTATCAGCGGTCATGACGGCGGGACCGGTGCAAGTCCGCTTTCTTCGATTAAACATACCGGTTGTCCCTGGGAACTGGGACTGGCTGAGACTCAGCAGGTTCTGGTAACGAACAATCTGCGGGACCGAATCAGGGTTCAGGCAGACGGCCAAATCAAGACAGGCAGAGATGTTGTTATCGCGGCCCTGCTGGGAGCAGAAAGATTTGGGTTTGGCACGGCCGCTCTGGTGACACTTGGTTGTACATTACTTCGCAAATGTCACGAAGGTGCCTGTCCTTTCGGGATTGGCACACAGGACCCGGAACTGCGAAAACGCTTCGCAGGTAAGCCCGAATATGTCGAGAGATTTATGCATTTTGTGGCCGAGGAAGTGCGGCAGATTATGTCACAGCTCGGATTTGAAAAATTTGAGGATATGATTGGCAAAGTAGACCGGCTGCAAACCGGTAAAGCAATTAATCATTGGAAAGCGAAAGGATTAGATTTTTCCGCCATTTTTCATCAGCCGGATGTCTCTGGGGGAAATGGGAAGAGATACACCAATTCACAAGCCGACAAGCTCGGCGACCATCTTGATTGGCAGATTTTGGAAAAAGCCGGACCAGCTATTGAGAAAAGAAAGCAGGTTATTATAGAGATGCCGATTCGCAACACAAATCGGACTGTCGGAGCAATTTTAAGTAATCAAATTATTAAGAAATATGGCGAAAAAGGATTGCCTGATGGCACATTGCAGGTCGTTTTGCACGGCTCGGCAGGTCAAAGTTTCGGAGCATTCCTGGTACCAGGGATAACATTGAAGCTGGTCGGAGAAAGCAATGATTATCTGGGCAAAAGCCTTTCCGGCGGACGAATTATTGTCAAAACTCCGGAAGGCTCACAGTTTATGAGCTATGAAAATATTATTGTCGGTAATACTGTGCTTTATGGCGCCACGTCAGGTGAAGCTTTCATAAACGGAATGGCTGGTGAAAGATTCTGTGTTAGAAATAGTGGAGCAACTGCTGTTGTCGAGGGAATCGGCGACCATGGCTGCGAGTATATGACGGGCGGATTAGTTGTGGTGCTTGGAAAAACCGGATGCAATTTCGCTGCAGGTATGAGTGGTGGTCTTGCTTATGTGCTCGATGAGGTACAGCTGTTTGATACGATGTGCAATCTTGACATGGTTGAGTTGGAAAGCGTCTGGAAAGAAGAAGACAAGGGTCTTTTGTACGATTTGATTGGCCGCCATTTAAAATGGACTGGAAGCGCACGTGCACAATACATCTTGGATGCCTGGCCTGATATGGTTGGCAAATTTGTCAAGGTTGTTCCGATAGATTACCGCAAAGCATTGGAAAAGATGCGTGCTGCCGAGCAACGAGATACTGAAACAATACCAGCGACCGAAGAGGTGTTCCCGTGGGTGAAGTAAAAGATTTTTTAAAATATAAACGCCAGGATGTCATACATCGGCCGGTTAAGGAAAGAATACATGATTTTGCCGAGCTTGACTTGCCGCTTACACCTGAGCAGATGCACCAGCAGACCGCAAGGTGCATGGATTGTGGGATACCATTTTGCCATGGCGCAGGCTGCCCGCTGAGAAACTGCATACCCGACCTGAATGAGTTGGTGTATAAAGGCAAATGGCAGCAGGCCTGTGAACTGCTTCACTCCACCAACAACTTTCCTGAAATTACCGGCCGCGTCTGCCCGGCCCCCTGTGAAACTGCGTGCACGCTTTCCATTAACGATGAACCTGTATTAATCAGACATATCGAGTTTCAAATTGTTGAACGTGGTTTTAAGGAAGGATGGCTCAAGCCACTGCCGGCTAAACAAAAAACCGGCAAAAAAGTTGCTGTGGTCGGCTCTGGGCCTGCTGGGCTGACAGTTGCTCAACAACTGGCACGCGCAGGACACAGCGTAGTTGTTTTTGAAAAGTATGAGCGGATAGGAGGTCTATTACGATATGGTATTCCGGATTTTAAGCTTGCCAAGGGTATTATTGACCGCAGATTAGAACAGCTAATAGCCGAAGGTGTTGAATTTCAAACGGGCGTAAATGCCGGAGAGGACATTTCCGCGCGGTATCTGAAGAAAAGATTTGACTGCATCTGCTTAACAATGGGTGCTGGTCAGCCTCGTGACCTCAATATAGTCGGCAGAGGGTATGAGAATATTCTGTTTGCTGTGGATTACTTGAAAGCACAGAATAAGCTCTGCTCTGGTGAACCTGTAGATGCGTCCGCAATTATCACAGCAAAGAACAAGGTTGTAGTTGTATTAGGTGGTGGTGATACGGGAAGTGACTGTGTGGGAACTGCGCTAAGGCAGGGGGCTAAACAAGTTTATCAGCTTGAGATTTTGCCGGAGCCGCCGGAAACTCCGCCGCCAGATACTCCATGGCCGCAATGGCCGCGCATTATGCGAACTTCTTCGTCTCATGAAGAAGGCTGCCGGCGTCAATGGGCCGTGCTGACGAAGAAATTCTCCGGCGTTGGAACCCGGGTTGCCCAGTTGGATTGCTGCCAGGTTGAATGGGTAAGAAAAAACGGCTCCTGGAAACTAAAAGAGTTGGCAGGCACAGATTTTACTATTAAGGCCGATGTGGTGCTTTTGGCGCTGGGATTTCTTCACGTGACGCATAACGGGCTTATAAAAGGATTAGGTTTGAAGCTTGACGATTCAGGTAATGTCGTTGCAGACAATTACAAGACCAGCGAACCATGGGTGTTTGCTGCCGGTGATACGGTAAGCGGGGCCTCATTGGTTGTTCGGGCTATTAACAGCGGGCGCGAAGCCTCTGCGGCTGTAGATGGC
Source organism: uncultured Planctomycetota bacterium (assembly GCA_903927855.1). Lineage (GTDB taxonomy): Bacteria > Planctomycetota > Phycisphaerae > Sedimentisphaerales > Anaerobacaceae > CAIYOL01. The sequence goes on along the minus strand of CAIYOL010000108.1, from coordinate 1,094 downwards.
TGGCTGAAAGAAAAACATTAGTGGTGGTTAATTATGCGGATAGCATTGGCACAATTTAACGCTTCGGTTGGTGACATCAGTGGAAACGCCGAAAAGATGGAAAAGCTGAGCATCAAAGCTTATGACCTGGGTGCTGACATAGTGGTTTTTCCGGAAATGTCGATGTGCGGTTATCCGCCGGAGGATTTATTACTTAAAAAAAGTTTTGTGAACAACAACCGCTCTGCGATAGAACGTTTGGCGAAAAACTGTCCCTGGATTACTGTCGTGGCCGGATTTGCGGAGGGAAACGAAAAAGGTTGTTTTAATTCGCTTGCCGTGTTGCAAAAAGGCAAAATAACAAACATTTATCGAAAGAGTATTCTGCCTAACTATGGTGTATTCGATGAGAGACGCTATTTCCGGCCGGGAACCGAAGCGGTGCGAATCATAATAGACGGCAACGCTGTGACGTTTACAATTTGTGAAGATATATGGCGCCTGAAGTGGCTGGATAGTTTTTTCGGCGAAATGCCGCGAATTGATATGGTCATAAATATTTCTGCTTCCCCTTTTCACGTAGGCAAAATCGAGCAGAGGCAGGAAGCTCTTCGTCAATGTGCAAAACACTTTAATTGTGCTGTGGCTTATTGCAATTTAATTGGCGGTCAGGATGGACTGGTTTTCGATGGCCGAAGTATGTTTGTAGATTCATCGGGCAAAGTTATTTGTCAGGCTATGGCATTTGAAGAAGATATATTACTTGCAGATTTATCTGTGGTCCCGGGTAATAAACCTCATCTTACAGCCGTTGCCGCTCGTTCGGAGCCTGCCGTTTCTTCGCTGATGGAATCAGTCGCTGAAGTTTACGGCGCACTGATTCTGGGAACCAGAGACTATGTGCATAAAAATGGCTTCTCCAAAGCCGTAATCGGGCTAAGCGGCGGCATAGACTCTTCTCTAACTGCGGTCATTGCTGTCGATGCCTTGGGAGCAAAAAATGTCATCGGTATAACTATGCCCTCAAAATTTAATAGCCCCGATACCATTAAAGATGCACAGATACTGGCGGACAATCTTGATATCGAGTTCCACGTCTTGCCAATCGAAACAGT